>NZ_RZOS01000391.1:0-5507 GCF_004022605.1 Mesorhizobium sp. M4B.F.Ca.ET.089.01.1.1 | reverse complement strand
TTGCGACTCCGCTTCGACCTGGAGCTCCGCATCGGCCTGCGGCTCGGCGGCCGCTTGCGCCGGGGCGCCGAAGTGATGGTCCGCGATATCGTCGAACACGAAGTCCTGGTCGAGCGACGCCGCAAGCTCGTCGTCCAGCGCAACGGAGGCTGCGGTTTCGAAAGCCGGCTCTGGCGGCTGCGCGACGGCGGCACTTTCCTCGGCGCCGAACTCGCCCATCAGCTCCTTCTCGAGGTCGATGTCGAAATCGCTGCCCGCGGCAGGCTGATTGGCGGGCGCAGCCTTCTGGACAGGCACCTGCGGCTTTACCGGCTGGCGCGGGTCGAAACCCATGATCCTGGTGAGTTCCGCAAACGGATCGTCGTCAGCGATGTCGTTGTGATCGGCTACTTTCAGCGGGGTTCTGTCTGCCATTATTGTTCCCGAACTCGCACACAGTCGGACGCCATGGACGTCGCGCAGGGTTGGCCCTTACCAGCGCAATGTGGGCAAAAGGTGACAGGCTTTTTAGTCAAACCTAACGCATCTCGGTGGGCGCTTCGGCCCCAATCAGCGTCAGGCCGGACGTCAAAACGTCCGAAACAGCCTGCACCAGCCCCAGTCTGGCATACGTCAATTGTCGGTCGTTAACCTTAACAAAACGTAAGTCAGGATTATCCGTCCCCCGGTTCCAGTGCCCATGGAAGCTGGAAGCCAGATCGTAGAGGTAGAATGCCAGCCTGTGCGGCTCCAATGCAAGGGCCGCGGACTCAATCAGTCTTGGATATTCAGCCAGCTTCCGGATCAGGCCGATTTCGCCCTCGTCGGAGAGCGAAGACACCGACGCCGTCAGCCGGTTGCGATCGAAATTGGCCTCGCCCAACTGCTCGCTCGCCTGCCGGAACACCGAGTGGCAGCGCGCCGAGGCGTATTGCACGTAGAACACCGGATTGTCCTTCGACTGCTCGGTCACCTTGGCGAAGTCGAAATCGAGCGGCGCGTCGTTCTTGCGGTAAAGCATCATGAAGCGGATCGGGTCGCGGCCAACCTCTTCGACGACCTCGCGCAGCGTGACGAAATCGCCGGAGCGCTTCGACATGCGGACCGGCTCGCCGTCGCGGAACAGCTTGACCAACTGGCAGAGCAGGACGGTGAGCTTCACCTCGTCGCCCGCGACCGCGCGCGCCAGCGCCTCAAGCCGCTTGACGTAGCCGCCATGGTCGGCGCCCAGCACATAGATCAGGTCGACGAAGCCGCGGTCGACCTTGTCCTTGAGATAGGCGACATCGGCGGCGAAATAAGTGAACGAGCCGTCGGATTTGACCAGCGCCCGGTCCATGTCGTCGCCGACGGCGGTCGAGCGGAACAAGGTCTGCTCGCGATCTTCCCAGTCGTCCGGCTTCTCGCCCTTGGGCGGCGGCAGCTTGCCTTTGTAGATATGCCCCTTCAGCGTCAGGTCGGCGATTGCCGAGCGGATCTTCCTGGCATTGTCGGCGTGCAGCGTGCGCTCGGAGAAGAACACGTCGTGGTGCACGTTGAGCAGCGCCAGATCCTCGCGGATCATCGCCATCATGGCATCGATGGTGCGGTTCTTGACGATGGCGAGCGCCTCGTCTTCCGGCATCTGCAAAAGCTTGCCGCCAAACTCCTTTACCAGCGCCTGGCCGACCGGAATGAGATAGTCACCCGGATAGAGCCCGGCCGGTATCTCGCCGATCGCCTCGCCGAGCGCCTCGCGGTAGCGGAGCAAAGCCGAGCGGCCGAGCACGTCGATCTGCGAGCCGGCGTCGTTGATGACATATTCCTTGGTCACGTCGTAGCCGGCGAAGGCCATCAGATTGGCGAGCGTGTCGCCCACCACCGCGCCCCGGCAATGGCCGACATGCATCGGGCCGGTCGGGTTGGCCGAAACATATTCGACATTGGCCTTGCGGCCGCCGCCGATGGTCGAGCGGCCATAGTTGCGGCCCTCGCCGAGCAGCGCCGCCAGGTGCGCCTGCCAGAACCCATCATGCAGCCTGAGATTGACGAAGCCCGGACCGGCGACATCGGCCGCCGCGACGTCGGCGTCGCCACGCAACGCCTCGGCCAGCCTTTCGGCAAGCGCGCGCGGGTTCTGCCCGGTCGGCTTGGCAAGCACCATCGCGGCGTTGGTGGCGAGATCGCCATGGCTGGCATCGCGCGGTGGCTCGACGGCGATGCGCGACAGGTCGAGCGGCTCGCCGTCCTTGTCTTTCAGGTCAAGCGCTTCTACGGCTTTTATGACTCGCGCGTTGAAATCGGCGAAGATGTTCATTGGGTCTGGCTCTGGCGGCTGTGCTAGGGAATCCGGCTCGTTGGCCGGCAAAATCGCGCTCGCCCTAGCTCAAATCGGGCGTGTGGTCAAACAAGCGACGGTGTTCCTTCAGGGCGTAGGTATCGGTCATGCCCGCCAGGAAATCGGCGACGCTGCGCGCCTTGATGCGATCCTGCGCCCTATCGAGGCCTTCGCGCCAGCCGTCGGGCATGGCGCGCGGATCGGCGAAATAGGCATCGAACAGATCCCTGACGATCCCTTCGGCGTCGGCACGCACGCGCATGACCTCGCTGTGCCGGTAAAGATGCTTGTAGAGGAAGGCCTTCAATTCCTTCTCGGTCGCGGCCATGCCGGCGGAGAAGGTCACCATCGTCTCGCCCGCCGCCCGCACGTCGTCGGCGCTTGCCGGCTTCAGGCGCTCGAGATTGGCGTGGGTGGAGGCAATCACGTCCTCGACCATCATGGTGATCTGGCGGCGCATCAGTTCATGGCCTGTGCGCACGGCGTCGAGCGCCGGATAGCGCTCCCGCACTCTCGCCAGGATCGAGCCCGGCAGGGTGACGTTCTCCAGCATGTCGAGCGTCAGGAAGCCCGAGCGCAGACCGTCATCGATGTCATGGGTGTTGTAGGCGATGTCGTCGGCGATCGCCGCGCACTGCGCCTCGATGCCGGCAAAACGGTCGAGCTCGAGATCATGCAGCTCCGAATAGTCGCGGATCGCCTGCGGCACGTGGCCCTTCAGCCCCTGCCCTTTGGCATCGGTCAGCGGCCCATTGTGCTTGACCAGCCCCTCCAGCGTTTCCCAGGTGAGGTTCAGCCCGTCGAACTCGGCATAACGCCGTTCCAGCCGCGTCACCACGCGCAGCGACTGCGCATTGTGGTCGAAGCCACCCCAGGCAGCCATCTTCTCATTCAACGCCTCCTCGCCGGTATGGCCGAAGGGCGTGTGGCCGAAGTCGTGCACCAGCGCCACGGCTTCGGCCAGATCCTCGTCGCCGCGCAGCGCCCGCGCCAGAGCGCGCGCAATCTGCGCAACCTCGATCGAATGCGTCAGCCTGGTGCGGTAGTGGTCGCCCTCATGCGCGACGAACACCTGCGTCTTGTGCTTCAGGCGGCGGAAGGCAGTCGAATGGATGATGCGGTCGCGATCGCGCTGGAACGGCGTACGGGTCGGGCTTTCGGCCTCCTCGAACAGCCGCCCGCGCGAGCGCGCGGGATCGCTGGCATAGGCGGCGCGCGGCCGGTAGCCGAACCCTATGTCGCCGAGAGCATCCTTGCCCTGCCGCTCGTCCATTCACCCACCAGTTGACTTGGCCCCGCCCGCTTCATACCTATCATATGAAACCGAAAGCAAGGTGACGCCATGGGCGCCGATGCCAAGACTGCCATGAAGGTCGAGATGACCGACGCCGCCGCCAAGCGGATCGCCAGGATCGTGTCCGGCGAGCCAGGCAAGACGGCGCTGCGCGTCTCGGTCGAAGGCGGCGGCTGCTCCGGCTTTTCCTACAAGTTCGACCTCGTCGACACACGCAACGACGACGACGTCGCCATCGAGAAGGACGGCGCCACCGTGCTGATCGACGACCTGTCGCTGGTCTATATGGGCGGCTCGGTGATCGACTTCGTCGACGACCTGATGGGCCAGTCGTTCCAGATCAGGAATCCGAACGCCGTCGCCTCCTGCGGCTGCGGCACCAGTTTTTCTGTTTAGCTGAAATCGGATGCCTGCCGTCGGGGCGGTTCGTCAGGTCGCGCTCTCGGCCGGCCGCGATCTCGACATCACGCTCGCCTTCTGGCGTGACGTGCTCGGCATGGGCGTGCATGCGCGCTACGATCCGCCGGGCATCGCCTTCATCATGGCCGGCGACGTGCGCCTGTTCTTCACCGATGGCGTGCCGGCGGGCATCGTCTATCTCGACATTACCGGCCTCGAAGCCTTCCATGCGCAGGCGAAGGCCGCGGGCATTCCCTTCACCGCGCCGCCGGCACTAGTCCATCGCGACACCGAAGGCCAGTTCGGTCCGGCGGGGGAAAGCGAGTGGATGGCCTTCCTAAAGGACCCGGCAGGCAATACGATCGGCCTCGTCGAACGCCTCCCGTCCGAAGATCCCAAGGGCAATCCATGAAAATCGTCACCTGGAACATCAACGGCGTTCGCGCCCGCATCGGCAACCTCACCCACTGGCTGACCGAAAGCGCGCCCGACATCGTCTGCCTGCAGGAGATCAAATCGGTCGACGAACAGTTCCCGCGCGCCGAGGTCGAGGCGCTCGGCTACAATGTCGAGACCCATGGCCAGAAGGGCTTCAACGGCGTCGCCCTCCTGTCGAAACTGCGCTTCGATGAAGTTATCAAGGGCTTGCCCGGTGATGACGAGGACGAGCAGGCGCGCTTCATCGAGGGCGTGTTCTCGACCGACAGGGGCGCGCTGCGCGTCGCCTCGCTCTATCTGCCGAACGGCAATCCGATCGATGACGAGAAGAAGTTCTCCTACAAGCTGTCGTGGATGGCGCGGCTGGAGAGGTGGGCGCAGGAGCGGCTGCGGCTCGAAGAGGCGCTGGTGCTGGCCGGCGACTACAATGTCATCCCCGAAGCCGCCGACGCCCGGTTCCCGGAGAACTGGCTGCGCGACGCCCTGTTCCAGCCGCAGACGCGGCAGGCCTTCCGTCGGCTAAAGAACCTCGGCTTCACCGAAGCGGTGCGCGCCGTCACCGATTCGTCCGATGTCTACACGTTCTGGGACTATCAGGCCGGCGCCTGGCAGAAGAACAACGGCATCCGCATCGACCACCTGCTTTTGTCGCCCGAAGCGGCCAACCGTTTTTCCTCGGCCTCGGTCGAAAAGCATGTCCGCGCCTGGGAGAAGCCATCGGACCATGTGCCGGTGGCGATCGAGCTGGCGCTGCAGCCCGCCTGAGGGCTACTCACGCAAATCTCCGCAAAACCCTGATATCGCCACAAATTGCGCGTTTGATGCGACTTGCTGCGGGGGTTCGATGGCGATCCGGTTTGTTCTTTGCTCGGCTGGCCTTGTGTTGGCGTTGATCGCGCCGGCAACGGTGCTTGCCGCCCAGGCATGCCTTGCCAACGGCAAATCGTTCAAGATTGGTGAGACCGCCTGCCTGACGATTGCCGGCGAAAGCCACCTCGCCCGCTGCGACATGGTGCTCAACAACACCTCGTGGACCAAGATCCATGACGACTGCCCGGGCACGACCCCGCCGGTCATGAC
>NZ_RZOS01000390.1:0-5509 GCF_004022605.1 Mesorhizobium sp. M4B.F.Ca.ET.089.01.1.1 | reverse complement strand
CGGCAAGGTCTACTACCGCAAGATCAACTGATTTTGGCCGGGCGTTCCGGGCGATTGAGGCCGAAGGCCTAGAAATCCCGCCGCAGCGCGAGAATACGGATAGCCCGGGCTTCGCCGCGCTGCCTGGCTTCGTTGAGGAAGGCGACGTGGCAATAGGCACATGCCGCCAAACCCAGGCACAGCACCAGGCTGTTCTTCAGGGTGAAGTCGATCGCCAGCGAGAATGGAATGCCGCTGGGCGCGGTGAAGGCGGCAATCGTGCTCGCCGTTTCCGAATGGCTGCCGGCCGCGATCATCAGCCCGGCGAACAGAAGCGCGACATGGTTGGCCAGGAAGAAGGCGGCCGATCCCCTCGCCCGGCATGCCATCCAGCAGACAATCGCGGCGGTGGCCAGCATGGCGGCGTCCAGCGCGATCGAAGCGCCCGCATAGAGATCGACCTGCTGCCAGAACATCGTCGCCAGGGGCCGCAGCTCCAGCCAGATCCGCCACATCGTCGGGTTGGCGGGATAGGTGCCGAGCAGGAACGTCGCCGCCCGCTCACCCGCCAGGATGAGCAGCATGAGGGCCGGGAAAGCAAAGAGCAGTATCGGTTTGCGCTTCATGTCGTCCTCGACAAATTCCGGGCCACAATAGGCAACAGAGATTGCGCAAGGATTAACGAAGCTTAACGGGACGCCTGCTTCGGCATCCTTCGCGCGCGTGCTATGCTGCACTGCCGGGACGCCAACGCGGCGGGTCGGATGGCCGGAGCCGTTTCATCGGGGGTTGAAGGGGTGCGCTCAAGCTGGTTGCCAGGTCGGCCTTTTGTTCGACGGCGATGGCCGGGACGCCGCCGATGAGCGGTACCGCGGCAAGGTCTCGCCTGGCGATCGCGTTTGGAGGTGTCGAACTCCTGGCCGGGGTCTTGCTGATCCTGCAAGCCGGCGCCTTGATTGGGGTCGGCCGGCAGACGCCGGCATTGGACTCCGGAAACCAGCCAGCGACGACGGCGCCACCCATGTTCGATGCCGGACTGCGGCAGCCGGCGCGCAAGATCGCGCAGGATCTCATCGCGCCGCCCGAACTCGATGCGACCCGGATCGAACGGATCGAGGCCCGCCCGCCGCTTGGCGACCTCGGTCTTGCATACTGGCCGAAGACGCCGATGCCGGGCGACTGGCGCGAGATGCTGCTCTATCGGCCGATCGCCACCTCGTCGGCGATCTTCGAGGCGATGGGCCGGACGGTGGCGATCAGCGGCACGCTCGCCATCGACCCCGACACGAGCTGTTCCTTTCACGAGATCGCCTGGCCGTGCGGCCTACGTGCGCGGGCGGCCTTCAATGCCTGGCTGCGCGGGCGGGCGCTGAAATGCTTGGTGCCGCCGGATGTCGACCGCTTCGCCATCGCCGCGCCCTGCAAGCTCGGCAAGCAGGACGTCGGCGCCTGGCTGGTCTCCAACGGCTGGGCCACGGCGCTGCCCGGTGGCATCTACGGCAAGGCCGAGGCAACGGCCAGGAGCGCCGAGATGGGCATGTTCGGGCCGCCTCGATAGGCGCCGGATACTAAGCGATCAGGCTCGCTCCGTCTGTCGGCCGGGCGGCGCCGACTGCCGCCTTCGATATCTGTTTTGTTAACCCTTGCGGTGCAGCCTTTGCCGGCACGGGCCGATTTGATGGCCATTCCGCCCGCATGCATCAAATTGTAGCGGTCGTCGAAACCGAAATTGCAACACACCGGCCTTATGCCAGCGCATCGGACAGGAGATTGGCCAGTGACCAAACCGACAGCGACCCCCTCTGCCCAAAGCTGGAAAGATGTTGCGTGGCTGACCGTGCTGGGGACGGCCGGCTGCCTCATCCTTTCGCTCGGCCTCAACTATCTGCTTTTGTTCAGCGAGGCGCTGACGCCGTTCGCGCGCAGCGTGATCACGGCAACGCTGCTGCCGCTGGCCATCGGCCTGCCGCTGTTCCTGCTGCTCGGATCGAAACAGGCCGAGATCCGCCGCTACCGGCAGGAGCTCAACCGGTCGGCGACCTATGACAGGCTGACCGGCTGCTTGAACGGACCGGTTTTCACCTCGATGGTGGACAGACGGGCCGCGAAGACCTCGGAGGCCGGGCCGCGCTCCGGCGCCTTCCTGGTCATCCATCCCGAGCATCTCAAGTCCCTCAACCTGCGCTTCGGCCTGGAATGGGGCGACGAGGCGCTGCGGCTCATCGCCTCGACGATCCAGTCGTCGGTTCGCAAGGAGGATCTCGTCGGCCGCATCGGCACCTCGATGTTCGGCGTCTTTCTGCCTGGCGCGACCGAAAAGGACGCCAAGGAGATCGGCGAACGCATTCGAGAGGCGGTCGGGCAAATCTATTTCGCGCCGAAAGGCGAAAAGGACGTGCTCGCCATCCGCACCGGCGGCGTCGTCTTCGAGCATGAGTTGGCGTTCGAGGACATGTACCGGTCGGCGGAGGAACGCTTGCTGGAGGTTCAAGACGAGGCACGCGTGGCGTTGTCGCATATTAACAATTGACTAACCGGCAGCGAGATTGAACCCGCCTTTACCGCGGACGCTCTTTGAGCAAGCGCACACCGAGCCCGCCACCGTTTTCCGGGATAAACGCGATACCTGCGACTACCAACGCGCTAATGATCTTCGTCACAGTCTCGGGACGACCACCGAGCCGTCCATCCTCCGCTTCTAGACGCGCGATTGTTGGTTCTGACACTGCTGAGCGTTCGGCCAAGTCTCCCTGAGACCATCCCAGCAACGCCCGTGCAGCCTTGATTTGTCTCGTGGTCACCGCCGACGCCTGGTTTGATAGATTTTCTATTGACATTGGCGAAGTCGCATTGATATTTTTTCCATCACTTTCTCTCGCGTGCCGAGACCATTACTGGAACGGTCCGCAGAGCGGCTGACCAGGTGCAGGAACACCTAAGTCAGCCTGACCACACCTAAGCTTCAGGGAGCTCGGATCATGGCTGATTCCGACAATACCACGACTTTGCCCCGCGTCACCCGTAGGAGGGTACTTGCGATAGCGGCAAATGCAAAGGAGGGAAGGCAGCCAGGGAAGCTTGTCCGCGACCATGCGGAAGCTGATCAATCAGCCGATCCTGCAGTGGCAGTGTGGGGCGAATGGCTGATAGCCCACGAAGAGGCTGAGCGGCGGTGCCGTCAGCAGCAGCGCCTAGAGCGAAATCTTGTGGAAACTGTTGGATTTCCTTGTGCAACGATCCCGCTGCACGACGGCACGAGCGTCAGACTCCATTCAATCCAGGCCCTAAACGAAGTACTCGGTCCAGGACCAGAAGACGAGGCAGTCCGCGCAAAGTCCAAGGCTGACTTGGAGGCCCATCAAGAGCGCTGGGATGTCGCTGATAGGGAAATTGGTTATTCGGCAGCGTTACTCGCTGAAGGCGAGGCGGCGGACCAAGCGGAGAACCTGCTTCAGCTATTGCTGGAGACCCCGGCTGCTTCACTTGCCGGTGTGGCGGCCAAGCTCGATGCCGTGCTGAGCGAAGGGGAACCCGCGGAAGCCTCTGCTGAGTTTCCCTGGTTGCACATTCGCTCTGTGCTCGGAGATGTGATCCGTATCGCGCAAGAGCTTGTGCCGGAGCAGATGCTTCCGAACAGGCTGGGCACTTCAAAATCAGGGCGGCGAGGAGGGTGCACTATTGGCGTCTCAAACGGAGCGAAAGGGGGCGCAGCGTGAAGAAACGAGACGACAAATTGCCCATCGTAGTCAAAAGTTCCCCCTACACGGGCGGGAAAGCTGATTCATCCAATGCTTGCCCCCCGCCTCTCGGTTTAAGAGGGAAAAAGGCGGCCGCGTCGTCCGTGCAATGGTCCGTAACCGAAGCCGTCGAGGTGGCAAAAGTACTTGGTGCGAGGGGGCTGCGACGGTTGTTGCTTGGTCCGCTCTGTCGGGGCCCTGTGAGGGAAATACGTGCGAGTATCGTTTCTGGTTAGAAGTCTTTAAACGCCTTCAGGCTGGATCATCCCAGTCAGACTTGCAACGCATGGTGGAAGGCGCTCACCAGCATCCCTTCAATTAACGCCATCGGATGCGGTTGACCGGCAGCTTTGGCGCCCGCCACTCCAGGCGTGGGCGAGCCCAAAATCGAGGTGGCGTTCATCCTGCCGATCATCATGTTGGTAGGCAGACAGTGACAATCCGCGTTGAGTCGGATGTCTCGCCGGCGGACCCAGCTTGCCCGATCCATTGGCATCTGCTTTCAGCGGCTGCAGAAAATACGATGACGCGACAAACCGGGTAGGCCCGCCCATGCTTTTTGAGGTCGCCTTCCTGCCAGCCGCTCCTTCGAGGCCCGCCGAGAAATAATTAAAGATGCAGTGAAGCTCTTTCTCTGCCAGGCAATGAGCGTCGAAGTCAGTGCTGAGGCGAAAGGTCGGCGCTTGATTGCGCATTCCATGCGGCTCCAACGCCGAGTGCGCATCCACGTGTCGGGCTGATCGCCGACCTGGAGATGAACCAGAGCTGGAAGCGAAGCAGAGTCGAACCGATGGCGGTTCAACACAAGACGGCCCGACGAGCTGTCATGGCTTCCGCGCGGGAGTGCCACGAAGGCAAACGCCAGCAAGCAACTACCAAAAAAGTCCCATCGATGGATTGACCATGATGTGCTGATCGGCAGCAGCACAAGCACGGAAATGACGTTTGCCGCATCCCAGGAAAGTAAACTGTGGGGGCTGGAGTGATCGGAGTTCGCTTGTTGGCAACACTGCCGACCTCGAACTCAACGTGAAGCTCACCACCCCAGATGAGCGTTTCATGGGAGCACGAGCGTGCAGTACCGCGCAGCAATCCGCCCGTGCACCTCACTGAGCAGAAACGACGGCAAAAGGCGGCGTAAAGGTCATTCCCGATTTGCCCAAAACACGGAATACTTCGCGGATGTCTAGGAGCGCTCCTTCACCACAGTCTGATGCGTCACAGGGCCCCACTGACCGATCAGGTAGGTCGCGTCCGACTTGGGCATTAGGCGGAGTCAGATGCGCTCTCGCCAACAACCGGAGGACAAATGGCCTGAAAGCGCTTCGGTGATGGTCGTAAGATGGACATTTGATGGGCGGCGCGACCTCTTTATGGAGCAGCTCAGATCAATCCTGACGAGGAGGTATCGCTTATGGCCGCCCTAGGAAACGACAAACAGCCCAATTGAACATCCCCCATATGATGAGGACCGTCTCTATGAGGAGTGCCGTATGAGACCGTTTACAGCTTTTGATATAGAGACAAGATATGGAACCCTGAGCCTGCGCACGGCTTCCGGTATTCGAAGATATCCAATAGCTGAAAGTGCACGCTTATCACTTCTCACTCAGCTACAAAATCTGAATTCTTTCCGCAAGCATCATAAATCTCATGGTTGGATTTGCTGTTCAACCCTTGATAATAAACTACTTCTTATCAATCTTAGATACGCCAAATCCATAGAATTAATTGGCGATGACGTTGAGGCAATGCCCGTATATTATCCTGCCGAAGTCTATCGAGCCTTATAC
>NZ_RZOS01000038.1:0-24435 GCF_004022605.1 Mesorhizobium sp. M4B.F.Ca.ET.089.01.1.1 | reverse complement strand
CCTCCCGCGGGGGCGCTACCCCGCCGGCAAGGCCGCGCGGCAGGTCAGCATGCTGCGCCGCTTTGTCCCCGCCGAGATGTTCGACAAGAGCTTGCGCAAGCAGTTCCGCTTGCCGGTCTGAACAGGCGCAGGGCAGGGGGGTTCTCGCCGTGCGGCACACCAAAACCACTTTCAGGAAGTTTCTGCCATGAAGGCATTCGTTGTCGACAAGTATAACAAGAAGGGCATCCTGCGGCTGGCCGAGATGCCGGAGCCGAAGCTCGGGGACAGCGATGTCCTGGTCGAGATCCATGCGGCGGCGGTGAACCTTCTCGATTCCAAGGTCAGGACCGGAGAGTTCAAGCTCATCCTGCCCTATAGCCGGCCCTTCATCCTCGGCCACGACGTGGCCGGCAAGGTCATCCGCGTGGGATCGAAAGCTCGCAGGTTCAAACCCGGCGACGAGGTCTATGCGCGGCCGCGCGATGGGCGGATCGGGGCATTCGCCGAGTTCATCGCCATCGATGAAGCCGACGTCGCCTTGAAGCCCAGCAATCTCAGCATGGAGGAGGCGGCCTCGATCCCCCTGGTCGGTCTGACCGCCTGGCAGGTGCTCGTTGAACGGGCAAAGCTGAGCAAAGGACAGAAGGTCTTCATCCAGGCCGGCTCCGGCGGCGTCGGCATATTCGCGATCCAGCTGGCAAAGCATCTCGGCGCGACCGTTGCGACGACGGCGAGCGCAACAAGCGCTGCCCTGGTCAAGGGCCTCGGCGCCGATGTCGTCGTCGACTACCGGAAAGACGACTTCGAAAAGGCCCTGTCGGGCTACGATATCGTCGTGAACAGCCAGGACGCCCAAACGCTCGAAAAGTCGCTCACTGTGCTCAAACCCGGCGGCAAGCTCATCTCGATCTCCGGCCCGCCGGATCCCGAATTCGCCAGGGAAAAGGGGTTGAACCTGGTGCTGAGGACGCTTCTGCGCCTTCTAAGCCGCGCCATTCGGTCCAAAGCCAGGCGCCGTGGCGTGAGCTTCTCGTTCCTGTTCATGTGGGCGCAGGGCGACCAGTTGGGCAAGATCACCGCCCTCATCGAATCCGGCGCGATCCGCCCGGTTGTCGATCGGATCTTTCCCTTCGAAGCGACCAACGAGGCTCTGGCCTACGTCGAAACGGGACGCGCCAAGGGCAAGGTCGTCATCAAGGTCAGATAGCGGCATCCCGGGCGTGCGCGGCTTTTGCAGCGCGATGCGCTCAGACGGCGATTTGAAGCGTCCCGTAGCGCTTTACTTCGGCCTCGATCTCCCTGACCAGCGTCTCCAGCGCGGGGTTTCGGGGGCTGCGCGCGCGCCTGACAATATAAGCCAGGTCTGGAGGCTTGGGGAATTTGTGGTCGACTATCTCCATATCGGGCTGCAGGTGCCGCTGACTCAAGAGTGCGACGCCGAGCCCCGCGGTCACGCCTGCAATGATCCCGGCTGCGCTGGAGCATTCGAACACGGTCTCGAACACCGTGCCCTCGTCCTGCCCGACGTCCATGCCCCAGCGCCGGAAGAAGCAGTCTTCATCGAAGGACAGGAATGGGACCGGCTTCCCGTTCGACAGAGCCAGGTCGCGCGATTTCACCCAATGCAGCGTCTCGCGAAACAGGAGGATATCGGCGGGCCGGACCTCGTGCTGGAACACCTGGATGATGGCGGCATCAAGAGCTCCTTGGCTGAGCTGCTCCTGCAGGACGAGGCTCATGCGCACATGCGTGCGGACGCTCACCTCCGGGTAGAGCCGGCGAAACCGGCCAAGAATGCGCGAAAGGTCCGTGCAGGTCGTATCCTCGGTCATTCCCAGCGCAATCTTGCCCTGCAACGTGCTTTTCGACAGGCTCAGGACCGCCTCGTCATGGATGCCCAGAATGCGCCGCGCATAACCAAGCAAATCCAGTCCGGCCGTGGTAAACATCGGCGCGTTTGCCTTCCGAGCGAGGATTTCGCAGTCGAGGCTCGCTTCCAGTCTCCTGATCTTGTGGCTGACCGCCGACTGCGACAAGCCGAGGATCTCGGCAGCGCGCGTGACGCCGCCATGCTTCTCGATCGCGACCAGTGCGCGCAAGGCGTCGACATCCAGGCGGCGGCTCATCACTCCAGCCATGACAATCCTCAATCGAAACCAATGCGATACGCCGATTTCTGATCCGCCGACGCTTTTCAGGCAAGCCGATATGCTGATTCCGCGGCTATTTCATGATCGTATCGAAATTTGTCATGTGCAAACGTGCGTGCTTGTCGCCAATAGTCAGCGCCAAAATTGGCCGTGATCCGCTTCTCGGAGCTACGGGCGCCTGACCAAAGAGATCCCATGACCCTCCTGCACAGCAAAGCCCATCGCCTCGTGTGGCCAATGATGGCGACGGCCCTGGTGGTAAGCTGGAGTTCTGGCTTCGTCGGCATCCGCTACGCCAGCGAGAATGCCGATGTCATGCTGGTCCTGTTCTGGCGGACCCTGATGTCGGGATTGATTCTCTTGCCATTTGCTCTGCTGATCGGGCCGCGCATAGGCGCACGTGCCCTGGTCGAGCAGATGGTCTTCGGCGTGGCGATGATGTTCCTCTATCTGGGCGGATTCGCGCTTGCCATCGGTCAGCGCGTGCCGACCGGCCTTGTCGCGCTGATTTCCGATCTTGTCCCTCTCGCGATCGCAGCCTTGTCGCAGCCGGTTCTGGGGCAGCGATTGACCGGGCGACAATGGATCGGAACGGCTCTCGGAGTGACAGGCGTGCTCGTCGTCTCGCTGGACAGCCTGAGCCTCGGGACGGCCCCGGCCTGGGCCTATGTGTTGACAGTCGCTTCCATGATGGTTCTGGCGCTGGCAACGGTGGTGCAGAAGCGGATGGGGACGATCAATATGCCCATCCATCAGAGCCTGTGCATTCAATGCCTGACGGCGGCGATCCTTTTCGCCGCCTGCGCCGAATGGAATGGCGGGCTGATGCCGCCCCTCGATGCCCGATTCGGGTTTGGCATCGCCTGGCTGGTGCTGTTTTCGACCTTCTTTTGCTACAGCACCTATTATGTGAGCCTGCGCCTCTACACGGCCTCGCAGGTCAGCAGTGTGATCTATCTCAGCCCACCGGTGACGATGCTCTGGGGCTGGTCGATGTTCGGCGAGCCGCTTTCGACGGCGATGTTCGTTGGCCTTGCGGTGACACTGTTCGGTGTCTGGTTCACGTCGTCGCGCAGCGCAGCGTGGAAGGACCTGGAGCTCGGTCAGCAGCATATCGGATGATCAGTCGATGACGGCTCGTGCGATCACGCCAGTGTCGATCCAATTATGGACATCAAGGAGGTGAACCTATGAAGCTCACGGATTTCAAAGCCCTGACCTTCGATTGCTACGGCACGCTTATAGACTGGGAATCCGGCATGATCGACGGCCTGAAGCCGTTGACCGAACGGGCTGGCCGCGGCTTGAGCCGGAACGAGATTCTGGAGGCGCACGCCCGGCACGAATCCAGTCAGCAGAAATGGACACCGGGGAAACGCTACCGCGACCTCCTGCCGATCGTTTACAAGCGACTTGCGGAGGAATGGGGTGTCATCGTCACCCGCGAGGAATGTGTGGCGTATGGCGAAAGCGTGAAGGATTGGCCGGCTTTTAGCGACTCCGCACAGGCCTTGCAGTATCTCAAAAGGCACTACAAGCTGGTCATCCTCTCCAACGTCGACAACAAGAGCTTTTCGTTTAGCAACAAGAAGCTCGGCGTGGATTTCGATGCGATCTATACGGCGGAGGATATCGGCTCCTACAAGCCTTCCGACCGGAACTTCGACTATATGCTCGAAAAGCTCGGGACAATCGGGCTCGAGAAGCGACAGATCCTGCACACGGCGGAAAGCATGTTCCACGATCACGCTCCCGCCAACCGGTTCGGCCTGACATCGTGCTGGATCTATCGCCGGCATGCGGATCAGGGCTTCGGCGCCACGATGAACCCGGGCGACGTACCGACGGTGGATTTCCGCTTCGACAGCATGGCCGATCTGGTGAAGGCGCATGCTGAAGAATTGCGGCGTGGCTGATAGCTGAGCCGCCGGGCCGCTATTGCGTGACACCGCGCCCGCAGAAGCGGTCGTTCGACAATGTCCAATTTTGACCAAGGCCGTCGTTCGTTATGACCCGCAAAGGCCACGCCGCCAGCCTCTTCACCCCAGCAAATTGCGCGCCGTGCGCATGAAGATCTTCGATCCGATCGGGATCAGGTCGTCCGGAAAATCATAGTCCGGATTGTGCAGGGCCGGGTAGCGCTCGCCGGCGCCGAGGAAAAACATCGCCGACTTGGCGCTGTGGCCGAACAGGCCGAAATCCTCCGAGGCGCGCATCGGCAGGGCTTCTTCGCCATGCACGACGCTTTCCTGATCGAGGGCGCGGCGCAGGTGCTCCACCGCGTCCGGCGCGTTGATGCTGGCGACGAAGATCTCGTGGTAGTCGGAGCTTACGGCAAGGCCATGCCGGCCGGCGATTTCCGCGGCCAGCGCTTCCGCCGCGGCACAGAGATCCGCCATGCGCTCGTCGCGCCGGGTGCGCAGCGTCGCCCAGACTTCTGCATGAGCGGGCGCGATGCCGAACACGGCTTCGCCCATCTCGGCATGGGTGACGGTCACCATGGAAAAATCGTCGTCGGCGAAGCTGCCGCGCCCGAGCGCCGGCAGCGCCGGCATCAGCTCGCTGATCGCCAGCATCGGCGAGACGCCGGTCTCGGGCATCGACGAATGCGCGGTCTTGCCCTCCAGCACGATGCGCATGCCGCGCGAGGCGCAGTTGACCACGCCGCTCTTCAGCCGCACCTCGCCGAACGGCACGCCGGGCAGATTGTGCAGCGAGAAGGCGAAATCCGGCGCGATCTCGCCGAAGCGCGGATCGGCGACGACGCCGGCCGCGCCATTGCCGGTCTCTTCCGCGGGCTGGAACATCAGCACGACGCGGCCGCTTGCCGGCCGCTCGCGCCCGAGCTGACGGCCGAGCGCGGCCAGGATCGCGGTGTGTCCGTCATGGCCGCACATATGCGACTTGCCCGGCACCTGCGAGGCATGCGGCACGCCGGAGAGTTCCTCGATCGGCAGCGCGTCGAGTTCGGAGCGGAACAGCACCGTCGGGCCGGCCCGGCCGCTGTCGTAGACCGCCGCGACGCCGTGCCCGCCCAGTCCGGTCAGCACCTCGTCCGGCCCCGTATCGGCGAGGAAGGAAACGACTTCCTTTGCCGTTTTCTCCTCCTCGTTCGAAATCTCCGGCTGCCGGTGCAGCTTGCGCCGCCACGCGGTCAGCTCGACAATATCCCGATTGGTCAGGGTCATGCTTCTTGGCCTCCGATGACGACTTGCTAGCGACAAATGGCCGTGCCCGCCACGGCCATGGTCCGGGCTTGGGCGGGCCAGGCCTGGCCACCGGCCTTACTTCACCCGGTTGGGGCACAGCGCCTTGAACTGCTCCAGCGTATAGTCGTAGCCGGAAGCGCCGGAGCCATCGAGCACCACATTGTCATCAATCGATGTGATCAGATAGTCCGTCGTCACATCGGTGCCCTCGTTGCGGCCCTGGAACAGCATGGTTGCGCCATAGAAGGTGGTGAACTTGCCGGTCTTGCAGTTGGCGGTGATCTCGAAATGCAGGGGCGACTTCATTTCCGCGTCGATGCAATCCTTGGAGAAATCGTGGCCATATTCACGGCAGAAGACGCCCGCCTTCCGCCTGTTGTGTTTGGCCAGGATGCTGGCGTGCGTGGAGCCGATGCCCGTCTTTTTCACGATGGTGAGTTCCATCCCCACCCTGGCGCCGTAGGCTATCGTACTCGCCTGCGCCGCTGTCGCCAGGATCAAGACGGGCAGAACAACCACCAGATGTCGCATGCAAACTCCTCTCTTTGGCCGAGAGGTTTCACGCCGGCGATCGTCGGGTCAAGCCCCTGCGGGGGCTCGTCGTTTCCCAGCAACGCCGAGCCGCTCTATCTTGTCGTCTGACGCAATTTCCGGGCCGCCGACGGCCCGTCCGGACTGGCGCAAGCCTGTTTGGGACTGCATTTTGCGCCGCCTGGCCCAATCGCCGCCAATGCGGAAGAGGATGGCCATTATGAGGAGACCCTTTATAACGGTCGCTGAGATTTGCCATATCCAAGGGGAGACGATGCGTTACATACGTCCGCTTTCAATCGAAGATGCCGTCGGCCAGTTGGCCGGATCGGCCGGCACCGCCGCCATCCTTGCCGGGGGCAGCGACCTGCTGGTGAGGATGAAGGGCGGCTTCATCGAACCCGACCTGATCGTCGACATCAAGGCCATCGAGGGCCTGAGCGAAATCAAGGAGACGGCCGAAGGCTTCAGCATCGGCGCCGCGGTGCCCTGCGCCGTGCTCGGCGAGAGCGCTTCGCTCAAGAAGGCATGGCCGGGCGTCGTCGAGGCGGCGAACCTCATCGGCTCCAAGCAGGTGCAGGGGCGCTGCACCATGACCGGCAACCTCTGCAACGCCTCGCCGGCCGCCGACAGCGTGCCGGCGCTGGTCGCCGCCGGCGCGAAGGCCGTGGTGGCCGGACCTTCGGGCAAGCGCACGATTGCCGTCGAGGCCGTGCCGACCGGGCCGGGCAGGACCTCGCTCGCCAAGGGCGAGATCATCGAGGCGATCCTGCTCGACAGGCGGGCGCCACGCTCGGGCGATGCCTATCTGCGCTTCATTCCGCGCACCGAGATGGATATCGCCGTGGTCAGTGCCGGCGTCAACCTGGCGCTCGACGAGCAGGGGGTCGTCAAATCGGCCCGCGTGGCGCTGGGCGCCGCCGCACCCACGGTGCTTTTGGTCGACGAGGCCGCCGAGGCCCTCATCGGCAGGAAGCTCGACGAGGCGGCGCTCGAGCGGCTGGCCAAGGTCTGCGCGGGCGCCTGCCGCCCCATCGACGACAAGCGGGGCACCATCGAGTTCAGACGGAAAGTTGCGGGCGTGCTGGCCAGGAGAGCCGCCACGACCGCCTATGCGCGTGCAGGAGGCAAGTGATGGCTGGCGTAGCGGTTTCAACGACAATCAACGGCGATCACGTCGAGTATCTTTGCCAGCCGGATGAGACGCTGCTCGACGTGCTGCGCGACCGGCTCGGCCTGACCGGCGCCAAGGAAGGCTGCGGCACCGGCGACTGCGGCGCCTGCTCGATCATCCTCGACGACCGGCTGGTCTGCTCCTGTCTGGTGCTGGGCGCCGAGGCCGAAGGCCGCCGCATCGAGACCGTCGAGGGCATGGCGCATGGCGAAAAACTGCATCCGCTGCAGCAGAAATTCCTCGAGCACGCCGCCCTGCAATGCGGCATCTGCACGCCGGGTTTCCTGATCGCGGCGAAAGACCTGTTGGCCAAGAATCCCGATCCGACCGAGGAGGAAATCCGCTTCGGCCTGGCCGGGAACCTGTGCCGCTGCACCGGCTATGACAAGATCGTGCGCGCCGTCCAGGACGCGGCAAACGTGATGAAGGGAGCCTGAGATGAATTTCGATCCGCGCTATTCCGGACGCAATTTCTCGTCCGTCGGCACGCGCCCCATCCGCCCCGACGGCGTCGACAAGGTGACCGGCCGCGCCCGCTACGGCGCCGATTTCAACATGGCCGGCCAACTCGTCGGGCGTGTTCTGCGCAGCCCGCATGCCCATGCGATCATCAGGAAGATCGACACCTCGAAGGCGGAGAAGCTCGCCGGCGTCAAGGCGGTGATCACGGCGAAAGACCTGCCCGACCTCACCGATGGCGATGCCGGCATGTACGACATCCTCGACAACTGCATGGCGCGCGCCAAGGCGCTCTATGACGGCCATGCGGTGGCCGCCGTCGCCGCCGTCGATGCCCGCACCGCCAGGCAGGCGCTGAAGCTGATCGCGGTCGACTACGAGGTGCTGCCGCATGTCACCGATGTCGACGAGGCGATGAAGCACACCGCGCCGCTCATCAACGACGCGACCTTCACCGAGGGCCTCGAGGAAAAACCGGTCAAGCCCTCCAACGTCACCAAGCGCAGCCAGTTTGGCCATGGCGACGTCCATCAGGGCTTTGGCCACGCCGACTTCATCGTCGAGCGCTCCTTCAAGACCGAGCAGACGCACCAGGGCTATATCGAGCCGCACGCCTGCGTGGCGAGCGTGTCGTCCGACGGCACCGCCGACCTCTGGGTCTGCACGCAAGGCCATTTCGTCTATCGCCAGCACTGCGCGCAACTGCTCGGCATGGAAGCCTCGAAGCTGCGCGTCACCTCGTCCGAGATCGGCGGCGGCTTCGGCGGCAAGACCCATGTCTGGGCCGAGCCGGTGGCGCTTGCCTTGTCCAGAAAGGCCGGACGGCCGGTGAAGCTGGTGATGACCCGCGACGAGGTGTTTCGCGCGTCGGGTCCGACCAGCGCCACCTCGATCGACGTCAAGATCGGCGCCAGGAAGGACGGCACCATCACTGCCGCCGAAGCGACGCTGCGTTACACGAGCGGCCCCTATGCCGGCACGTGGGCCGAGATCGGCGCCATGACCGCGTTCGCCTGCTACAAGCTGGAGAACGTCAAGACCGTCGGCTACGAGGTGCTGGTCAACCGGCCGAAGACCGCGGCCTATCGCGCGCCTTCCGCGCCGATGGCGGCCTTCGCGGTGGAAAGCGCCGTCGACGAGCTCGCCAAGGAGGTCGGCATCGACCCGGTCGAGTTTCGCATCAGGAACGCCGCGCAAGAAGGCACGCGCTCGTCCTACGGTCCGGTCTACGGCCCGATCGGCATCGGGCCTACTCTTGAGGCAGCGAAGAACCATCCGCACATGAAGGCGCCGCTCAAGGAAAACCAGGGCAGGGGCATGGCCTGCGGCTTCTGGTTCAACTTCGGCGGCCAGACCTGCACCGACCTGAACATCGGCATGGACGGCTCGGTCTCGCTCGCCGTCGGCACGGTCGACGTCGGCGGCTCCCGCGCCTCGCTATCGCTGGTGGCGGCGGAGGAGCTCGGCATCGACTATTCGCAGGTCAAGGCGATCGTCGCCGACACGTCGAGCCTCGGCTACAACGACATGACCGACGGCAGCCGCGGCACTTTCTCGTCGTCGATGGCGACCATCTCGGCCGCCCGCAACGCGATAAAAATCCTGCGCGAGCGCGCCGCGCAGATGTGGGACATCTCGGTCGACGACGTCGCCTGGGAACAGGGCCATGCGGTCGCCAAGGGCGACAAGCACGGCAATCTCGGAAAACTGTCGCTGAAGGAGATCGCGGCCAGGTCGGGCACGACCGGCGGGCCGATCGCCGGCCACAGCGAGCTCGTCGCCGACGGCGCCGGCGTGTCCTTCGCCACCCATATCTGCGACATCGAGGTCGACCCCGAGACCGGCTTCACCAAAGTGATCCGCTACACGGTGGTGCAGGATGCCGGCAAGGCGGTGCACCCGACCTATGTCGAGGGCCAGTACCAGGGCGGTGCCGCGCAAGGCATCGGCTGGGCGCTCAACGAGGAGTATATCTACGGCAAGGACGGCCGGCTGCAGAACCCCGGCTTCCTCGACTACCGCATCCCGGTCTGCTCCGACCTGCCGATGATCGACACGCAGATCCTGGAAATCCCCAACCCCAACCACCCCTATGGCGTGCGCGGCGTCGGCGAAACCTCGATCGTGCCGCCACTGGCGGCGATCGCCAACGCGGTGTCGAACGCCGCCGGCGTGCGCATGACCCACATCCCGATGTCGCCACCGCGGATTCTGGCGGCGATCGAGGCGGAGCGGGAAGGGTAGAGCCGAGGCTCGCGGCGATGGTCGAAGTCACGCTTTGGGGCGCCCTCGGCCAGCTCGCCGGGGGCAAGAGCAAGGTCGAGGTCGAGGCCAAGGACATAAGGGAGCTGTTTCGCAAGCTGGCGGAACAGTATCCCGGCATCGAGCCGTGGATCGACCGAGGGATCGCGGTGGCGATCGACGGAACGATTTATCGGGATACGTGGAGTAAGGAGCTGCCAGAGGACGCGGAGATTTTTCTGCTGCCGCGGTTGGCTGGGGGGTGATTGGAGGCGGCGGTGATGTTACGTCACACTCTTGACGCCAAAAATGCCCAATGCAATTTCGGTGAACTCCTCTACTGTATCTGACGATACTGGCTCATCGAAAGCTATAATGATCCTTTCGCCCTCGAAGTTCACCATACCTCGGGGAAAAACCTCCTCGCGAAGGACAACACCGTTATCGCAGACTGCGCTCTCTCGTCCTTTCCAAAGCTGCGATCAAAATTGACGGCTATCTAGCGATTCCCGCAAACAACGAGTTGGTCAAAAATCGGACAGCCATTCATGCAGTTTTTCCTGTGTGAACATCCTCCGCACCGATCGGAGCCAAAATAGCGCCTGAAAGAGCGAACATTTTCCGAGGTGTGCCAGATATGTAAAAGCGATGTTGCATCGCTCAGTTTGTCGCCTTCGACAAGCCCGCTCTGGAACGAGCAGGGATAGACCTTTAGATCTTCCGAAACGTAAAGTGAGAACCGACCCGCGTCACACGCATCAACTAAACTGGTGCTGGCTTTGGTCCTGGCGAATACGCCGCTCACACAACAAGCATCGAACCCCACTTTCAATCTCGCGCGGGGAGAGGTTGCCAGCTCAAAAAACTCATCCAATCGAGGGCTGTTCCTCAACAGCTTCTCTTCGAAAACTTTTCGACCTGACGGTTTGTAATTGAGGAAAACAAGCGCGTTAATCGTCCTGAGAAACTCGGGAGGGTCACGGAGCCAATTGATCGCAGTACCGACGCTCTCGCTATCGACAATAAAGTGCACATTTGTCTTGATTTTGCGGTCAGCCAAGAGGCGTATCGTTTCGGCCGTTTCGGCGTAAGGAGGATAGGCAGACACCGCAACGGCGCCGCAGTTGCGTTGCGTCGCCTTCAATATGTCATCGCTCAAGCCACGCCCATTCGTCGTGTAGTTAGGTACGATGCCTTTCAACGTTGTATAGTCGAGAATTTCTTCGAAGTCTGGATGCTGATTTGGATTACCGCCTCCGAGCGCCACCTGGAAGGTTCCCATCTCAGCTGCCTCATCGATGACGCGCTTGTAGTCCCGCAACGCCATATGCGAGCCGTGTTTTGTCGAGGACTTGTAACAAAAAACGCACCCCTTGTCGCACCAGTTGGTGATCGAAATGTCCATCAATTCTGGGCCGTGTGGAGACCAAAACGGATCAGCCTTACCTTGCTCAGGTACTCGCGCGAAAAAGCCCGTTCGCGCGTTGAAAAACGTGGAATATCCTAGGTCTTTGTAGCGATTAACCCGAAGGGCGGGCTTACCAATAGTTGTCATAGGCATTAATGTAGAACCTTTCGGACTCGATCTCGAAAATCTCCATGCATAGGACGCTCTCTGCTAAGCTCTCTTCGCTGCTTAAGTGTCCTGTCGTCACCGTTTGTCCTTGCTCCAACGCTTTTCTCATCCGATCGAGAACTTCAGGGGTAAAATCATGCCTGCCCTCTAGCTCGTCGACTTGGTCGAGTGAGTGCAGTGTATCGCCTCGTTCGATACCCGATTTTATCTGGTAGAACATTTCTTCGAAAAGAGAAGCCAGGGGGCTGTCTGCGCTTACGCCCGCCGCATCAAGAAAATCTTGCTTAGAGAGCATCTCTTTCGCGATGTAAACAAACGACGTCGACGAACTGTTTGATACAAAGTCCATCTTAACCTTCATGCGCCTCCTCCAATTTCTCAATGCAGTTTACGACAATGTCAAGTACATTTCCGTCATATGCTTGATCGAGAACCCCCGAGGGTGACTTTATTTTTAGAATATACCTCTTTCCAAGGTCCCCTTCATCCAAATATATTTCATGCGTCAGCTCCAAATAACTGGCTAACGTTGGATATTCCACACAGTAGTACTTTTTGTACTCGTCCTTCAAATCAATCGACGATACGAAAAATTGTTCATAGACACCTGTAAAAAGCTGCGCTCCCAACCCCAATGGTTTTATACGAAGGGCGCCGAGAAAGTCCCCGATCGTCGGAACGATGTTTACAGGTAGGATCAGGTCTTTTTCGTCCATTACATCGCCTCCTGCGGCTCCTCAATATCCGCCAGCAAATACTGAATACTCCGGCTCTTCGCCGACCGGACTAGCTGCAGAGCTTGGCGGCAGTTCGTCTCCTCCTTCGAATTCTTGAACAGCAGCGAAACGCGCTCTCGTTCGAACCAACTCGCGAAGGATGACACGTGCAGGAAGAAAGCTAACCACTCTGGTGCGTACCTTTTGAGTCCGTCCTCAGAACTAACGTCCCACACGCTCTCCACGAGAACATCAATACGCTCTTGCCAATTCTCCGAGCCGAAGTCATTTGGCTCATAAAAAATCGCCTGGACGAATTCCTTGTGGCCATCTGGCCCCAACCCATTCAAGTGCGCTATGAGGACAGTGATATTTAAAAGCTCTGCACGATTCCGTCGCCCTATCAGAAATAACGCAGCGCGCTTCACGCGACCCGGGACGGAGGTTTCGGTTAGGATTTTCTTCAGCTTCGCTACATCATCCGCATTTTGGACCGCCGGCGGCAAGAGATGGACATTCAAGGCGAAGTGATCAATGAAGCCGTCAGCTCGTTCGCAGGCCGCAATCGCCGCGATCTTATTTGCCTTCCTGGATAGCAAGTATACGTATTTGTAGACCCCCTCAAAAATTGGACGACCCGGTAGACTTGAAAGCACCTCCAACAGGATTTCGGCATTGTCTCCGGCAACCTCATCAACGAGTTTGTAGGCAATTATGAAGTCTCTAAGCTCGTCATAAGTGAATGAGATGACCAAATCCCCGAGACCCATGAGGCTTTTGGCAGCAATTTCCTGCCTGAGAATCACATCATCCGCCACAAGGCGGTGAACAATCTCCTTCTCATCGTCGAGAAAGCCCCGAACAGACAGTTTCGAATAGTCATCCGCGGCAAGCATTGCAGAGGCGATCTTCAATAAGGTAGGAAAGGCCTTTCCTCGCAGGTTCTCGGGAAACGAATCGATTTTTCTGAGGAGAAATTCCTCGAACAGATCCCCCTTGTAGACGTCAGACAAGTCTCCAACATCGTCACCTTCATGACGTTCGCAAAAAATACGAAGAAGTAAAAGATCGTTCTTGAGAAACTCTTTTGCCGATCCGGCAAGGCGTCCAGCAACGTTAAAATGAGTTAGATATGAGTGGAGAAGTCTTTTTTTGCTTAGCTCGGACATCTTCGAGCGCAGGTCGGTGACCCTGTGGACATGCTTACTGAAGGGTTCATATAGAATTGAAGCGTACTTTTCATCGAAGAACTCACTTCGGCACGTTATGACGACTTTCACGTGCTCGTATTGGCAGACTGCGTTGCAGAAATCCTTTAGTTCGTCGTTGAACTCGTCGAGAGCAGTCACCTCGTTGATGCCATCAATGACGATCAAGAAGGGCTTTCCGCCCTCCTTCGCTACATCGTCAAAAAGGCCCAAATACTCGTGCATGCTCGTGTAATTCGGCGCGTAACGGTTATTAGAAATGAATCCGCGTAACCGTTGACGGGCAGGATAGCTATTCAATTCCCGAGCCGGGATGAACACACATGGAATTTCGAACGACCTGAATTGATTCTCGATAAGATCGCAGACAAAATTCGTTTTTCCCTGCCCGGCCATACTGGTAACAAGGAAAATCTTTTTCTGCATCAGGTGAATCAGGGAGCGAGCACGTTTCAGCTGAGAGCTGAGGCCCGTCGCTGTGCTTTCCACCCGGAACCGAGCGATCGACCAGGCTGCTGAATCTCCGTGGGCGGGCTCGTACTTTTCATCGTATTCTTTGTGATTCCACGATAGTGGGCCGACCTTCTGAAGTTCAGCGACGACGGCTTCGTCCAGGCCTTTCAACCAGCCCTCAAGTTCCGCAAATGTTGAGGGAATGGCCGTCAAAGCGTCAGCGTTAACCGCAAACGTGATTTTTGGCTCCTTCGCGAGTGCGAGAACTGAGTTCAGGTGTGTATATTCGAACTTCTTAAGAAGATCTATAACCTTTCGGTAAAAGAATAGTGGATTTGCGAAAAGTCGCATCTCCTTTTTTGTTTTATGCGTCTCAACAAATAGCGATGGGATATATTTTTTTGAGCTCTTCTCTACTGCAATTTTGCTTTGAGCGAATTCGAGAAATTTTTCGAACTGTTCGCGAAACTTCAGATGCTCGTCGCGCTTTCGGAATTCCGACACTAGGTACGCTTCAACGCGTTCGAGTTTGCTCGTTTCAAGGCGCTTGATCCGCAGTAGAATGTCAGTTACGCCGAGGATGTCCTGCGCGGGATCGAAGGAAATCGTAAGTTCGGATATTGCTTTGTGGAGTGACTTGGCGGTATAGGCTGATTGCTTTTCGGAGATCGTCAGAACGATTAGGCGATCAAATATTTTTTCTAGGTTGTGCTCGCGAAACTTTTCTAGCGTCTTTACGACCTTGTCGGTCGATGCGTCTGTCGTAATCTGGAAAGAAGTTCTTGAACGTCGACAACCAAGATCAACTGATGGAAAATTCTGTTTGAGTTCGTTCTGATTTTGCAGCTCGGGACAGTCGAACGTAACTCTAAGGACGGGAACGAGGAAGTCCTCTGTTACAGAATTGATATCAAAGCGCCCGACGGCATTGAGGGCTTTGATCTCATAAACTAACCGCCCAAGATATTTCCCGCAGCTATTGAGATATTCGTCTCTGTTCATCCGACGTGCGACCAATATATGAAGTTCGGACCTGTCCTGGTCATTGCTACCTCAGAGCGACCATGGCCTCAAGCACCCTCGCTCCTATTTTCGATGGCGCGAAAAAGACAGTTGTCCTACTCAGAGCCGGGTTACCTCACTTCACCTTCCAAATGCGCCTGCGGGGCTAGATTGGGGTAGCCGACGAGGATCGCGTCGTCCTCGCGGACCGATGCGACGTCGACAGCTTCAGCGCCAGGCCGACGAACACCAGCCCGGCGATCTTGTTGAGCCAAACCTGCCCGCGGTCGGACCGGCGCAGCCAGCGGCTGAGCGTGCCGGCCAGCATCGAGATCAGCGTCAACGACAAGAACGCGCAGAGGATGAAGATGGCGCCCAGAATCAGCATCTGGGCGACAATGCTGCCGCGCTCCGGTACTGCGGCAGGGAGGCGAGGAAGATCTAATCGCGGTGCTTGGCGACGTGCCGTCTGCGGTTGCTCGCGATCGCCGGCGTCCAGCCAAGGCCGCGGCAGGTGATCCAGAGCAGAACGGCCTGGCCGGCGAGGCCGACGACGATCGACGCAACGGCAATGCCTGAGACGATATCGGAATCCATGTTTGCGAGCCCCCGCCCGGCATGATTTACCAGCGGGAAGTATTGGCCTCACTCACGCGTGAGTCACTTACCGAATAATATGGACTAGGCCGAAAGGGGTATGTCGTGACGGGCGAAGCAATTCCTGCAAGCGCAGCGGTCGCCGATGGCGACAGAGGGCGCGTTAAGGAGCGCCGTGCCTATCACCTTCGTCATCCTGGGGCGGCGCAAGGAACAGCGACGCGCGCAGACCCTGGGATCCATGCCGCGACCTGCGTGCGTTGCGACGGTGCAGTTTTTTGATCCGTCGCATTCTACGAAAAGCGTCACGGCATGGATTCTCGGGTCAAGCCCGAGGATTACGAAGCGTTGGCGGAGCCGGAGCACCAGGCGCTGAGAGCGCCGGCGGACAGCGCACCTCTCGGGTCAAGCCCGAGGATGACGAAGCGTGCCGCCAGCCTGCGGCAGGTCACGATGCCCGCTCAGGCGGCCCTTGTCTTCACCAGGCTCACGGCAGCCATCAGCGCCTCCGCCGCCTCGACCGACGACCCCGGGTTCTGACCGGTGACGAGCCGGCCGTCGACGACCGTGTGCACGCCCCAATCCTTGACCCTGGAGAAGACCGCGCCGAGCTTGATAAGCTCGTCCTCGACGAGGAAAGGCACGACCTTGGTGAGACCCACAGCCGCTTCCTCGGCATTGGTGAAGCCGGTGACATAGCGGCCTTGAACGAACGGGGTGCCGTCGGGATTGGTCACGTGACGCAGGACGCCCGGCGCATGGCAAACGAGGCCGACCGGCTTGCTGGCGGCAGCGAAGGATTCAATCAGCCTGATCGAATTCGGATCTTCGGCCAGATCCCACAGCGGCCCGTGTCCGCCCGGGTAGAAGACCGTGTCGAAGTCCTTCTGGTCGATGCTGTCCAGGCGCACCGTTTCCCCAAGCTGCGCCTTGGCAAGCTCGTCGGCGCTGAAGCGCCGCGTAAGGTCGGTCTGGAACATCGGCTCGTCGCTCTTCGGGTCGAGAGGCGGCTGGCCGCCCTTCGGCGAGGCGAGCGTGATCTCGGCGCCGGCGTCCTTGAAGACGTAATACGGCCCTGCCAGCTCTTCGAGCCAGAAGCCGGTCTTCTTGCCGGTGTCGCCCAGAGTGTCGTGGGAGGTCAGTACGATGAGGACTTTCATTGTCGCATGCTTTCGTCAGATGATGCCGCGCCGCGAGGCGTCGCCGCCGGTTGATTGGGAGCTCGATCAGCCGCATCGGCTTATCGACGAGCCGATAATGGCACTTGCCCACATATTTCAGAAATTTACTTCTTCGATTTCAGATATCTATCTGAGATTATATCTCGATGAGATACGACCTGAACCTGCTCCCGGTTTTCCTGGCCCTGATGGAGGAGCGGAGCGTGACACGGGCGGCGGCGCGGCTGGGCATCACGCAGCCGGCGCTGTCCAATTCGTTGAACCGCCTGCGCGACACCCTGCGGGATCCGCTGTTCATCCGGGAACGCTACGGCATAAAGCCGACGCAGCTCGCCGAGGAGATCGCGCCGACGATCGAGGCGGCGCTGGCGCAACTGGACGATCTCATCCTGAACCAGCAGGAGTTCCAGCCGGCAAACACCGAACGATTGTTCACCCTTGCCCCCAACAGCTACGTGGAGATCGTGTTGATGCCGGCGCTGGTGGCGAGGGCGCGCGAACGAGCGCCGGGGATCAAGCTGCGCATGACGGCATTCGGCAACGATCTGTCCGAGACCGGCGTCATTTCCGGCACCACGGCCATGGTGCTCGGCCGGATCGTCGATCCGCCGGACAACCTCGTCGTCCAGCATCTCATGGACGATGGGCTGGCCTGCGTGGTGCGCAAGGACCATCCCGGCGTCCGGGACCGGATTTCCCGCGAACAGTACGAAATGCTCAAGCATGTGAACGTGCTGCCGCCGGGCCGGCTGCGCGCGGGCGTCTTCCAGGCATTGGGGCAGCAAAACCTCAAGCGGGAGGTTGCGGTTTCCGTCACGCATTTCCTTGCCGTGCCGGAGATGCTTGCCGTCACCGACTATTGCGCAACGCTGCCGAAGCTTATCTGCCGCAGTCTCGAGCGCGATCCCCGGCTGAAGGTGCTGCCGACGCCGGTCGACCTCGGCACCTTTCCGGTGGAGATGGCCTGGCACGTTCGCTACCGCCACGACCCCGCCCACAGGTGGTTGCGCTCGCTGATCGGCGAGCTGGCAAAGGAAATGACGGCGCAATCCCGCTGAAACCGCCTTCTCGGTTTGGCGCGTATTGCTCGAGCCTGTCCTTCGCCCCCACAAGGTGGGGAGGTGGCCGCGTAGCGGTCGGAGAGGGCGCTGCCATCGACGACTGCCCTGCTGCCGAGACCGCCGCCCCTCACGCCCCCAGCGTCGGCTCCGTATTCACCTCCAGCGCCTCCTCCGCCTCGTCTTCCTCGCCAAGCACCTCCTCATGCACCCCCAGCGCCTGCCCGATCCAGATCGGGTCGACCGTATGGTCGCGCTTGGGGTTGGTGGTGTTGGGATGGATGAGGATGCTCAAGCCCCCGTGGTTCAGCATCAGCCAGGGCACCAGCGTGGCGAAGACCTCGTTGGCGAAGGAGACCTGGTACATGGCCTGCTGGTGCGGGCCGACCGGCTCGTCGCGCCAGTTGCCGAGGCGCACGCGGAAGCGTTCCGCGATGCGCAGGCGCAGCCATTCGGCATGCTGCCGCTCAGGCTGCCCGGCGTAGTAGATATGGGCGTGATAGCTGGCGATCTCCGCAAGCTGCCTCGGACTGTTTTTCTCGTTCACCGCGATCCTCCCCTTCGATTGGTGTCGCGCCCGGCTCTCCCAGGCCCTCCAGGCAGCCTCGCGCGCTTGGCGGACTTGAGTCAATTCAAAGGCGAATGGCCGCCTTTTGCCAATCCTGCCAAAGTCGAAAGTCCGGCCCGCCGACATCTTGACGAAAACTGGTGCGCCTGATGAGACATGGTGCAATCGGTTCCAGGGGGAGATGGGCAAGCGGTGGGCAGGCTGTGAAGCGCGTTTTTCGTTTGCTTGCCGCTGTTATCATGGCGTCCGGGCTGACCGGTTGCACCAGCATCTCCTACTACGCGCAGTCGCTGCAGGGTCATGTCGAGATCATGGCCGCGCGGAAAGATGTCGGAACGCTCGTCCACGATCCTTCGACGCCGGAGGCCTTGCGCGCCAGGCTGACGTCGGCGAGCGCCATCAGGCGGTTTGCGACGGATGAGCTGGCGCTGCCCGACAACAGCAGCTACCGCAGCTATGTCGACATCCATCGCGACGCCGTGACCTGGGCCGTTTTCGCCGCGCCGCAATTCTCGCTTGCGCCACGCACATGGTGCTTTCCGGTTTTCGGCTGCGTTCCGTACCGGGGCTACTTTGCCCGCAAAGCCGCGACGGAAAGCGCGCTCGAACTGCACAGGCAGGGGCTGGACGTCTACGTCACCGGCATCACCGCCTATTCGACGCTCGGCTGGTCGAGCGACCCGCTGCTCAGCACCATGCTCGGTCAGGACGACACCTATCTCGCCAGCCTGATCTTTCATGAACTGGCGCATCAGCGCCTCTATGTCGACGGCGACTCCGCCTTCAACGAGGCCTTCGCGGTTGCCGTCGAAACCACCGGCGTCAGGAAATGGTTGCGCGCCGCTGGCGATCGCGCCGGATTGCGCCGCTACGAAGCCGATCGCAGGCGCAGGGCCGATTTTCTCGCACTGCTGGCGAAAACCCGCGACGAGTTGGGGCAGGTCTATGAAAGCTCCCGCAGCCCGGAGCAGATGGCAGCCGCCAAGGCTGCCGCGATCGACAGGCTGCGCATGCGCTACCGGCAGATGCGCGACAGAAGCTGGGCGGGATACCGGGGCTACGACGCCTGGTTCGCGGCCCCGATCAACAACGCGAAGCTCGCAGCGACCGCCGTCTACGGCGAACAGGTCCCGGCGTTTCTCCGCCTGTTCGACCTGTGCTCCGGCGATTATCCGAGGTTCTACGCTTCCGTCCGACGCATTGCCGATCTGCCCCAGCCTTCCCGTGCCGAAGCGCTCAAGACTGCCGCTACCTGTGATCGACCAGGCGCAGGGACCGCAGCTACAGCTTTCTGAAGAACCCGGACAGGATATTCGGACCCGCTTCGCCGGGCCGCAGCCTGATCCCGTCCTCGAATGAGTTCAGCGTCACGCACTCGAAGCCGTGATGCGCCAGCAGCGCCACCAGCGAGTCGCGGTCGAAATGGTGCAGGTGCTCGTCGGGCAGCCGCATGCGCCAGGTCTGGAACCACGCATCGCCCTCGGCGCCGAGCTCGCGCCAGCGGCAATAGGGCACCGCGATGGCCAGGTGGCGGGCCTGCAGGCGGGCGAGGAAACTCAGATCCGGTATATGCTCGAGCACGTCGAACATGGCGACGAGATCCCACGAGCTGGCGAGCGCCTCATCCCAGTCGACGAAGCGGACGCCCTGCGGCAGCGGAAACCTGGCGATGTCGCAGCCGGCGCAGTCGGCGACGCCGGTGATTTTGGCCGCTTCGATGAATGTGCCGGTGCCGTAGCCGATCTCCAGCACCGACCGGGGAATCTCGCCGGTGACGCCCAGCACCCAGCCAAGCCGCTGATAGCCGAGCTTGATGGTCCGCTCGCTCAAATCCTCGTAATAGGAGATGTATTGCTTGTCGTACTTGATCGGGGTGAAGTCGATCTGGTGGATCACGCCGAACCCGTCCAGCTCGTAGTTGTCCAGCATTCGCGTGCGCCCTCCGCAGTGCGGAATCCATATATGGCGGAGCTAAACGCAAGGTAACCGGCCGGGCCGGCCAAGGAATCGAACCAGCGGGCCTCACTCCACCTCTCGCCGCGCTCCGCCCTTCGTACCGCTCCCCCACAGGGCGCGCTGGAACACATTGCGCTTGCCCTTGCGCGGGACGAGCTCGATGTCGCTGACCAGCTTGGCGCCGCCCTTGCGCCGCTCCAGCGTGATCTTGCGGCTGTGGAAGGCTTCGAGCTCGGCGCGGTGGGCCACGCTGATGATGGTCACCTTCGGCAGCTCGTGGACGATGGTCTCCATCATCTTTTCCTGGCTCTTCTCGTCGAGCGCCGAGGTCGCTTCGTCGAGCACGATGATGTCGGGGCTGTGCAGCAGGAGGCGCGCGAAGGCGAGGCGCTGCTTTTCGCCGCCCGACAGCGTCTGGTCCCATGGCGCCTCTTCCTCGAGCCTGGCCGCGAGATAGGCTAGGCCGACCTTGTCGAGGGCGGTGTTGATCTCCTCGGCCGTCCAGTTGTCGGCGGCGGCGGGATAGGCGACGGCGCGGCGCAGCGTGCCGGTGGGGATGTAGGGCCGCTGCGGCAGCATGAACAGCCGCCTGCCGGGGTGGAAATTGACGCTGCCGCCGCCCCATGGCCAGAGGCCGGCGACGGCGCGCACCAGCGTCGACTTGCCCGAACCGGATTCGCCGGCCACCAGCACCCGCTCGCCGGGATCGATCGCGACTCCGGTTTCCTTGACCACGGCGGTGCCGTCGTCGAGCGTCACCGAGAGATTGTCGAGGCTGAGCATGGCGCCGTCCTCGGTCTCGCCGCGGCTTATGCGTCCGAGCGCGTCGCTCTGCTCGGCGCGCTCCAGCCCGTCCAGCGACATCATCAGCGAGGCGATGCGCCGCGCCGAGGCGTTCCAGTCGGCAAGCCGCGGGTAGTTGTCGACCAGCCAGCCGAACGCGCCCTGCACGATGCCGAAGGCGGAAGCCGCCTGCATCACCTCGCCAAGCGACATGCCGCCGGCGAGGAATTTCGGCGCGCAGAGCAGGATCGGCACCACCGGCGCGAACAGCAACGACCCTTGCGATACGAGTGCCGTGCGCATGTGCTGGCCGGTCAGCAGCGCCCATTGCCTCAGCACATGGCCGAAATTCCTGTCGATGCCGCTGCGCTCCTCGTCCTCGCCGCCGAGCAGCGCGATGCTCTCGCCGTTCTCGCGCACGCGCGTCAGCGTGTAGCGCAGCTCGGCCTCGGCCTGGTTCTTCGTCTCGGAAATGCGCACGAAGTTGCGGCCGATGACCACCATCGAGGTCGAGGTGATGGCGGCGTAGATCACCGCCGTGATCACCAGGAAGCCCGGAATGGTGACGCTCTCGCCGCCGATCGGCAGGGTCAGCGCGCCGCCGATCGTCCACAGCACGATGATGAAGGTCGAGGCCGACAGGAATGCGTTGAGGACGCCGGCGATGAAATCGACGGGCGATTCGGTGGCGATGCGCAAATCCTCGGTCATGCGCGCTTCGGGGTTCTGGTGGTCGCCGCCGACCAGGTTGAGCTGATAGTAGCGGCCGCTGGCCAGCCAGCGCGCGATGACCGCGGTGGTCAGCCAGGAGCGCCAGCGGCGCTGGATCGTCATGCGCAGATAGACCTGCGTGACGACCAGGCTGCCGCTGCACAGCACCAGCGGCACGAACACGGCGCTGAGGAAATAGACGCTGCGGGCGTTGCGCTGCTCGAGCGCGTCGAAGATCGAGCGGTTCCAGACATTGATGCCGTACTGGAAGCCGATATTGATGCAGATCAGCAAAAGCACGCCGATGGTGAATGGCCAGGCCAGCCTGTCGCCGCGCCGGCTCCAGTAGCCGCGCGCGCTGATCCAGAAACGCTTCAGCAGATATTTCCTGCGCGCCTGCTCGGCTTGCTCGGGCGCCAGCTGCGGATCGGGTTCGGCAGCCTCCGGCGGTGGCGCCGCCTCGCCATTGACCTCAGGCGCGGCTTCGACGACCAAAGTCTTGTCTTCATTCGATTTCTCCCGGCCCGATTTCGCTTTGCCCGGCGTTCGGGCAGTACGCGATTTGGCGCCGCGGACCGGTTTCGATTTGTATCTAGCTTCTGACATCAGGCCGACAACGGCCTAAAAATCAAAAGGTTTCACGACGTTCGCCCCGCCATCCGGCCGCCGGCGCGCCTTGGTTCCGGTGCTGGCGGCACTCCGTCGTGATTGCCGGGGTAGCCGCGACAAGTGGAAACACGGAGCCGGAAGCTTGCCTATCGGACAAACCTCACGCGATTATTCCGGCCAACAATGCCGCGACCGTATCGACAGGCTCGATCCGGTGCCGGCCTGAAGGGGGTTCGATGCGGCGTGTACCGATCGTCATGCGACCGCTTGGCGGTATGGGCAACAGGATGTTCCAGTACATGTTCAGCCATGTGCTGGCCAGGCGCATTCCCGGCGGCTATGTCTGCAATGCCGACCTGCCGGAATGGTCCATCGCCACGGTGCGGCCACCCCTGCTGTGGCGGTACCGGGCGCTTCGGCTCGAAGGCTCGCATCGCTACGATCTCGACGCGATCGCCGCCGCGTTCCGCCAGAAACGGGCGCGCAGCGTCCTGTTCAAGGGCTTCGCACAGAGACTGGGCTATTACGATCGAGCCGAGGTTTCCAGGATTTTCGACGGGCGCCCAGCCGAGGCGCCGACCTATGGCGACGACTTCCTCGTCATCCATGTGCGGGCCGGCGACATCCTCGACGGCTTCCACAAGAACTACTGCCCGATGCCGTTCGCCTTCTTCGAAACCTTGATCCGCGACAGCGGCCGCAAGCCGGTCTTCGTCGGCCAGACCCATGACGACAACGACTATTGCCGGCGCCTGCGCCAGCGCTTTCCGGATGCCGTCTTCGCGCCGCAGGCATCGCCATTGACCGATTTCGAGACGCTGCGCCGGGCAAGCCAAGTCGTCGCGTCGGTAGGCACCTTTTCCTGGCTGGCCAGCTGGCTGTCGTCGGCGCACACGATCCATCTGCCGGTGGCCGGCATCCTCGATCCGATAATCAGGCCGGACATCGACCTGCTTCCGGCGGGCGACGCGCGCTACCGCTTCCATCAACTGGACATCGGCGACTGGACGGCGTCCGCCGAACAGCTCGCGGCCTTCTATGGCGATGCGATCGCGTTTCGGCAGGTCGAACTTGGGCAAATTGCGCGATGAAAGAGTTGCGATGAGATTTCCGCTTTCCATCGACAGGCCCGTGATCTGCGCGATCATGAAGCTGGAGCAGCCCTATGTGATCGAGTGGATCGCGTGGCACAAGCTGCACGGCTTCGAACTGATGATCGCCGACAATTGCCTCGCCGGACCGCAGACGGCAGTGCTTTCGGCATTGCGCGACGCCGGCTGGATCCAACTGGTCGACTGGCGGCACGATCGCTCACAGCCGCAGCGGCGCGCCTATTCGCACCTTTATTGGCGGGCGCTGCTGCAGGGCTATCGCTATCTCGGCTTCCTCGACGCCGACGAATTTCTCGAGCCGCTCGACGGACCGCCCTGGAGCGGCGCCGAGCTCGTCCGCTCGCTGCTCAGCCGGCGCGGCGTGCGCAGCGTCGCCTTCCGCTGGGCGAATTTCGGCAGCGACGGCAAAGAGGCCTATGACGACGAGCTGGTCACCGTCCGGTTTCCGAGACGCGGCCGGCACGACGCCTCGACGGCGCGCTGGAAGAAGGCGTTTGCACGGGTGTCGTCATGCTTGCCGAAGGCCATGCGAAGCCCGACGCTGTTCATGGCGCACCCGCACGGCTTCCCGATCGGGCAGCGCAGGACGCTGGTCGACGGCATCACCCTCGACAGGCATCAAGCCGCCATGCCGATGGAATGGAAGCTCGGCTGGATCCGCCACTATGCGGTCAAGTCGCGGCAGGAATTGCTGAGCAAGCACGCCCGCGGCGGAGGCTTCACGCCGGCGAGCGAGGCGCCCTCCCTGGAAGAATATGTCGCGTCGCGGGATCAAAATGACATTCTCGATCCGCTCGACGAGGCGGCGATCGAGGTCCTGCGGGCCAAGGTCGCGGAGATCGTCCGGTCGCTCGATCCGGCGATCCTCGAGCAGACGCGGCCGCTGTTCCAACAGCTCAAGTAGGATCGGCGCCGTCGCGTGCCCCTAGGCAAGCACAAGCGGCGCGGTGCTCATCCCGTGGAACGACAGCGACGGGCGGCGCGTGGCGCCAGCGGCATCGAGCCGCCAGCCAGGGGCGCGGGTGAACAGCGCCTCGATCATCGCCGCGATCTCGATGCGGGCGACATGCTGGCCGAGGCAGACATGCAGGCCGGTGCCGAAGGTCAACGACAAGGCCGGCGAGCGGGTGAGGTCCAGCCGGTCACCGTCTGCGAACAC
>NZ_RZOS01000389.1:0-5568 GCF_004022605.1 Mesorhizobium sp. M4B.F.Ca.ET.089.01.1.1 | reverse complement strand
GTGATGGAAATAGACGCCCAGCGCCAGTTCCGGCGCATGGTGGAGATTGCCGAAGGATTTCATGTAGTTGGCAAGTGCGAAGTTGCGGTAGCCGGTGGCGCGTTCGGAGGCCGCGACCTCGCGGTCGATGATGATCGTCTCGTCGTCGGCCAGGAACTGGATGAAGCGCAGGATTTCGCCGATCGCCTCGCGCGGCTGGTGGCCGGCCAGCAATATGTCCGAGACGACGATGGCGCCGGCATTGATGAACGGATTGCGCGGAATGCCGTTCTCATGCTCGAGCTGAACGATCGAGTTGAACGGATTGCCCGACGGCTCACGTCCGACACGCTGCCACAGCGCATCGCCGACATTGCCGAGCGCCAGCGTCAGCGTGAACACCTTGGAAATGCTCTGGATCGAGAAGGCTTCTTCGGCGTCGCCGGCGAGCAGCACGCGGCCGTCATTGGTGACCGCCGCGATGCCGAACTTCCTCGGGTCGACCTTGCCGAGCTGCGGGATATAGGTGGCGACGTCGCCACGGTCCGTGCGCTCGGCCATTTCGGCGGCGACTTCGGCGAGCGCCTGTTCGAGTTCCGGCATGACGTCCCCGCTATTTCAGCCAGCGCTCGATGCGCGCCATCGCCTCGACCATGTCGTCGTGGCTGCCGGCATAGGAAAAGCGCATCGTGCGATGGCCTTGAAGCGGATCGAAGTCGCGGCCGGGCGTTGCCGCCACATGCGCCTCGGCAAGCATGCGACGCGCGAAGGCCATGCTGTCATTGGTGTGCCTTGTGACGTCGCAGAAGGCGTAGAAGGCGCCGTCCATCGGCGCGGCAAGCGCGAAGCCCAGTTCCGGCAGGCGCTTCATCAACAGCTCGCGGTTCCAGGCGTAGCGTGCCTTCACCGTTTCCAGCTCCTCTGTCGCCTTGAACGCTTCGATCGCGGCGATCTGCGACAGTTCCGGCGGCGATATATAGAGGCTTTGGGCGACGCGCTCGACCGGGCGCACCAGCGCTTCCGGCAGCACCATCCAGCCGATGCGCCAGCCGGTCATGCAATAGTATTTCGAGAACGAATTGATCACCGTCACGCCCGATCCGTAGGCGAGCGCTGTCGTGTCCGGCGCGGCATAGGCGAGCCGGTGGTAGATCTCGTCGGAAATAACGGCGATGCCGAGTGATTCCGCCGTCGAAACCAGCGCGGCTAGCTCGTCGGCCGGGATTACGGCGCCGGTCGGATTGGCCGGACTGGCGAACAGCACCCCCTTCAGCGGCCTTTCGCGGTGCGCGGTTCTCAGATGCTCGGCATGAAGATAGGCATCGCCGCCAAGCTCGACCTCGACGATCTCGATGCCCAGCGCGGCCATGATGTTGCGATAGGCCGGGTAGCCGGGCGCGGCGATGGCGACGCGGTCGCCCGGGTCGAACATCGCCAGGAAAGCCAGGTTGAAGGCCGCGGACGACCCTGTGGTGACGGCGATTCGGCTGGCGGGCACATCGAGGCCGTAATGTTCGCCATAATGCCCAGCGATCGCCTGGCGCAGGTCCGCCAGGCCCAGCGCATCGGTGTAGCCGATACGGCCGACCTTCAAGGCCGCGGCGGCAGCCTGCCGCACACCTGCCGGCGCCGGGTCAGACGGCTGGCCGACCGCCATCGAAACCACCGGCACGCCGGTCGCCTTCAGCCTGTTGGCCTCGGCCAGGATGTCCATGGCGTGGAACGGCTCGACCTCGCCACGGCGCGAAAGCGAAACAACCATTTTCAAATCCAACACGCCAGGATCCGCCCTGGCAGCGCCGCACAAATGCCCGATTGATGTGGGGATCACAAGCGCAGGAAGTTTTCGGTGCCGACTTTTCATCCTTCGCCCGCTCGTCTACCAGTGGACCTGTCATGTTGAGCCGACCCAGATCGACCACTGCCAGATCGACCATTGCAGGAACCGCGCGCGGCTTCGTCACGCTTTTGCTTGCCGCCGCCGTCGCGATCTCCGGTTCGGTCGGCGCGTTTGCGCAAAACGTGCCTATCGTGCGCGACGCCGAGATCGAGGCGCTGGTTCGCGACTATGCGCGGCCGATCTTCAAGGCGGCGGGCCTTTCCAATGACGGCATCGACATCGTGCTGGTCAACGATCCGAGCTTCAATGCCTTCGTTACCGGGCGCCGCATGTTCATCAACACCGGCGCGCTGATGACGGCGGAAACGCCCAACGAGATCATCGGCGTCATGGCCCATGAAGCCGGCCATATCGCCGGCGGCCACCAGCAGAAGCTGCGCGACCAGCTGGAGCGCGCCAAGACGATGGCGATCATCGCCACGCTGCTCGGCGCCGGCGCCATCGTGGCCGGCGCCACCACCAACAGCCGGGGCCTCGCCGGCGCCGGCATGGGTGTCGCGGCGGGTGGCGGCGAGATGGCGCAGCGCAGCATCCTCGCCTATCAGCGCACCGAGGAGACGACCGCCGACCGCTCGGCGATCACCTATCTCAACGCCACCGGCCAGTCCGGCATGGGCATGTTGAAGACCTTTTCCCGCTTCCAGAGCGCCTTGTCGCTGTCCGGCACCCAGGTCGATCCTTACCGGATCAGCCATCCGATGCCGCAGGAACGCATCGCCAACCTCGAAACGCTGGTCAAGCAAAGCCCCTACGTCAACAAGCTCGATCCGCCGGCGCTGCAGCAGCGGCATGACATGATGCGCATCAAGATCGCCGTCTACATGCAGGGACAGGCGGCCGCCTCGCGTCTGATGCGCAAGAACCCGGGCAGCCTCGCCTCGCGTTATGGCGATGCGCAGATCGCCTATTTGTACGGCAACCTCAATGCCGCGCTCGCCAAGACCGCCGCCTTGATCAAGGAACAGCCGAAGAACCCCTACTTCCAGGAGTTGCGCGGCGACATACTGATGAAGGCGAACAAGCCGAAGGACGCCGCTGACGCCTACGCCAAGGCGGTCAGCCTCGATCCGGCGAAATCGGGACTGCTGCCGGTCTCGCTTGGCCAGGCATTGATGGCGATCGGCACGCCGGAATCGCTCAAGAAGGCGGCCGCGCAGATCAGCAACGGTCTCGGACGCGACAAGGAAAACGCCGCCGGCTACCGTTACCTGGCGCAGGCCTATGGTGAGCTCGGCGAGATTCCGGCGGCCGATCTCGCCACCGCCGAAGGCCATTTCTATTCCGGCGACTACAGGAACGCCAAGATCTTCGCCATGCGCGCGCAGCAGAAGATGAAGCGTGGCGAGCCGGGCTGGCTTCGCGCCCAGGATATCATAAACTACGCGCCTTCGGGCAAAACCAAGTGAACCTTCCGGCCGCGCCAGGCGACTGAAGCGGACCGCAACAGGCAAAAAAGGGATCGAGGATCATGAACAAGGCAATCCTGCTTGGCACGACGGGGGCGGTGGCGGCCCTCGCCATGCTGGCGGTCGGCTTCGCCGCCGGAAATCCGCAGGTGGCAAAGGCCGATACGGCGCTAGTCGCCGAGGCCGCGTCCCCGGACACCAAGATCGACCGCAAGGAAGTGGAAGGCATTATCCGCGACTATCTGCTGAAGAACCCGGAAGTGCTGCTCGAGGTCCAGGACGCGCTCGAGGCCAAGCAGAAGGAAGAGCAGCGCATTGCCGCCCTCGGCGTCATCAAGAACGCCAAGGACGAGATCTTCAACTCCACCTTCGACGGCATCGTCGGCAACCCGAACGGCAAGGTCACCATCGTCGAGTTCTACGATTACAATTGCGGCTTCTGCAAACGCGCCATCGAGGACATGCAGGCGCTGACCAAGGCCGACCCTGACCTGCGCTTCGTGCTCAAGGAATTCCCGATCCTCAGCCCGGATTCGCAGAAGGCCAGCGTCGTCTCCATGGCCTTCCACCTGATGATGCCGGAGAAGTACGGCGCTTTCCACACCGCGCTGCTCGGCGGCCAGGGCCGCGCCACCGAGTCGATCGCCATCAAGACCGCGGTCTCGCTTGGCGCCGACGAGGCCAAGCTGCGCGAGAAAATGAAGGATCCCAGCATCAACGAGGCGCTGGCCCGCACCTATGATCTTGCCACCAAGCTGTCGATCACCGGCACCCCCTCCTATGTGGTCGGCAACGAGGTGGTGTTCGGCGCCCTCGGAAAGGACGTCCTGACCGAAAAGATCGAGGCGGCAAAGGCCGCGCTCTGACCCCAGTCGGGCCCTTGCGGCAGGCGGTTTTCCGCCTGTTGTGGACAGCGAAAGAACGCACTTGCGCTCTTTTCGCGGGCGTCTATGCCCATTATAGAGGCCCAGTGCGCCGGCTTGGGGCCGGCGCCGGGAAAGGTCGGCATTCTTGAAAACGGTTTTCGTCCTGAACGGTCCCAACCTGAACGCGCTCGGCAAGCGGGAGCCCGGCATCTATGGCGGCAAGACGCTTGCCGCCATCGCCGACGACTGCAAGAAGGCAGGCGCCGACCTTGGGCTGGAGATCGATTTCCGTCAGTCGAACCATGAGGGCGACCTCGTCGACTGGATCCACGAAGCCGGCGACAAGGCTGCTGGCATAGTCATCAATCCGGGCGCCTACAGCCACACCTCGATTGCCATTCACGACGCCATCCGCGCTGTCGCGCCGCTGCCCGTCGCCGAAGTCCATCTCTCCAACATCCATGCGCGGGAACCGTTCCGCCACGTCTCCATGGTCGCGCCGGTCGCCGTCGGCATGATCTGCGGGTTCGGGCCGCTCGGCTACACGCTTGCGCTGCAGGCGCTGGCGGCACGCCTGTGACCGGCCAACAAACAGAAGGCTCGAAAATGTCTATAAAGAAGACCGGTGTTGACCAGCAGCTGATCCGCGATCTGGCGGGCATACTGAACGACACCAACCTCACCGAGATCGAGGTCGAGCTCGGTGACCTGAAGGTGCGCGTGTCGCGGCAGGCGCAGACCGTGCACGCGGTGGCGGCTCCCGCGGCCGCCTATGCGCCGGCGGCAGCCCCGGCGCAGTCCGCGGCGGCGGCCGCCGCGGCGCCGGCCGCCGACCAGTCGAAGAACGCGGTGCCCTCGCCAATGGTCGGCACCGCCTACCTGGCGCCCTCGCCCGACGCCAAGCCGTTCATCGAGATCGGCCAGAAGGTCAAGGAGGGCCAGACGCTGCTGATCATCGAGGCGATGAAGACGATGAACCAGATACCCTCGCCCCGCGCCGGCACGGTGACCGCGATCCTGTTCGAGGACGCCCAGCCGGTCGAATACGGCATGCCTCTCGTCGTCATCGAGTAGAGCCGGGAATGTTCCAGAAGATCCTCATCGCCAATCGCGGCGAAATCGCCCTCAGGGTGCTGCGCGCCTGCAAGGAGCTCGGTATCCAGACCGTGGTGGTGCATTCGACGGCCGACGCCGACGCCATGCATGTCAGGCTGGCCGACGAGAGCGTTTGCATCGGCCCGCCGCCGTCACGCGACAGCTATCTCAACATCCACCAGATCGTCGCCGCCTGCGAGATCACCGGCGCCGACGCGGTGCATCCGGGCTACGGCTTCCTGTCGGAGAACGCCAAGTTCGCCGACATCCTCGCCGCCCACAACATCACCTTCATCGGCCCGACCGGCGACCACATCCGCAT
>NZ_RZOS01000388.1:1586-5574 GCF_004022605.1 Mesorhizobium sp. M4B.F.Ca.ET.089.01.1.1 | reverse complement strand
TTGCGAATCTGGCCGTCGAGATCGGCAAGCTGTGATTTCAGGGCGCGGATGCGGGGATGATTGTCGAGTAAGGTGGTGGAGAGGTCGGCGATGTTGGCCCGAAGCTCGACCTGCCGCTCGCGCAGGCGCTGGATCAGGTCGGAATTCAGCACTTCCGGCACCGCGTCCAGCGAACCGCCGCTTTGCAGCGCCTTGCGCACGCTGTCGGCGGTCGCCTCGGCGGCGGCGCGATTGGCGCGCACTCGCGACAGTTCGGTGGACAGTTCGGAAAGCTGCTGGGTGGCCAGCACCGCATTGTTGCCGCCCATCAGCAGATCCGACTGGGCGCGGAAGTCGGCGACCTTGGCCTCGGCATCCTTGACCCGCTTCGACAGGTCGGCGATCTCAGGCGCCAGCCAGTCGGTGGCGGCGGCGTTCGATTCCAGCTTGGCGTTGCCCTGGACGGAAATGTAGGTGTCGGCGATGGCGTTCGGAATGTCGGCGGCGAGCCGAGGATCCTCAGAGGAAAACTCGATGACGATAACGCGAGATTTTTCAACGCTGTAGACGTTGAGCTTCTCGCGCATCTTCTTCAGCACGCGCTCTTCCGGCGGGATTTCGTTGGGGTCGCTTTTCAGCCCGACGATGACCAACAGCCGGCTGAGCGCCGACATCTTGGCCGCCTCGTCGAACTCGGGCAGCCGCGACAGGTTGAGCTTGGCGGCCACCTGCTTGAGGATGTCTGTCGAGGCGATGACCTCGACCTGGCTGGCCACGCCCTGCTCATCGAGAATCGGCTTCTCGCTGTCGTTGCTGGTGCCGTCAGGCCGGGTGAAGACCGATTCGCGGGTTTCGATCAGCAGCTTCGTCTCGGCCTTATAGTGCGGCGTGGCGAGCCAGGCGAGCGCGAAGGCCAGACCGGTGACGGCGAGCGCAACGACCAGGATGCGCAGCCAGTTCCGCGCCAGACTGGCGAAGAGCTGCCTGAGATCGACATCGACGTCTGCGGCCGCGGACTGAACGGACATGCATCCTGCTCCGAACTTTGAGTCTGGGATGGACCGTAAACAACTATGGTAACTCAGCCGTTAAGATCAGTACGAACCCCTATTAGAGACGACTGAAGAACATTCAGCAAAGACAGTAGAATAGCTACGCTTTTTGACGACTGCTGCCGCCGCGGATGGCAAAACCTTTACCGGCCATTAACCCTAACAGGACGATAACGGATTCCGTCCCCTGGGGTTTGCCGCGACATCTGGCGGCCAGCGATGAAGGTTCGTGACCGGTCATGAAAAGCACTGCTTCCCTCTTTCGTGCTCTGCTTGCCGTGTCGATGCTCGCCGGCTGCTCAAGCTACCGGCCGACGCCGGCGGCCTTCCATGAGGTGCTCGACCAGCCCTACCGACTCGGCGCCGGAGACCGCGTCCGCGTCACGGTCTTCGAGCAGGACGGCCTGACCAACACCTACAGTGTCGACCAGTCCGGCTACATGTCCTTGCCGCTGGTCGGCGCCGTGCCGGCGCGCGGCCACACCGCCCAGCAGCTCGAGAAGGAAATCGCCGACAAATTGCGGCAAGGCTATCTGCGCGATCCCGATGTCTCGGTCGAGATCGACCGCTACCGGCCGATCTTCGTCATGGGTGAAGTGGGCGCTGCCGGCCAGTATTCCTATGTGCCGGGCCTGACGGTGCAAAAGGCGATCGCGATCGCCGGCGGCTTCTCGCCGCGCGCCAACCAGGAAAGCGTCGACATCACCCGCGACATCAACGGCAAGGTAATGACCGGACGGGTGGTCACATCCGATCCGCTGCTGCCCGGCGATACAGTCTACGTCCGCGAACGGCTGTTTTGACAACCAACGTGGCGAACCAATTGCGGATCGTCCATTGCTTTCGCTCACCCGTCGGTGGGATATTCCGGCATGTGCGCGACCTGACCGAGGCGCAGATCGCTTCGGGCCACTCAGTCGGCATTGTCTGCGATTCGACCACCGGCGGCGAATTCGAGGAACGGCTGTTCGAGGGCATGACGGACAGCCTGGCGCTCGGCATCCATCGCACGCCGATGCAGCGCCATGTCGGGCCGGGCGACCTCGCCTCGGCCTGGCGCACCTACCGAATCATCAAGGAATTGCGGCCGGACGTGCTGCACGGGCACGGCGCCAAGGGTGGCGCCTATGCTCGGCTGTTCGGCTCATTGTTGCGGGTATCCAGGTCTCGCGTAGCCCGCCTTTATTCGCCGCATGGCGGCTCCCTCCACTATGACGAAACCACGGCCACCGGAAAGCTGTTCTTCGCGCTGGAGCGCTTCATGGCGCGCTTCACCGACTGCCTGCTGTTCGTCTCCGACTACGAGCGCCGCACCTGGCGCAGGAAGGTGGGCGAACCACCCATCCCCAACACGCTGGTCTACAATGGCCTGCGCGCGGTCGAGTTCGAACCGGTGGGGAGCGTGCCCGACGCGGCCGACCTGCTCTATATCGGCATGATGCGCGACCTCAAGGGTCCCGACATCTTCATCGATGCGCTGGCGCTGGCCGGCAACAGGCTTGGCCGACGCTTGAGCGCCGTGATGGTCGGCGATGGCGACGACCTGCCGCGATACCACGAACAGGTGAAACGGCTCGGCCTCGACGGCCATGTTCGCTTCCTGCCGCCGATGCCGGCCAGGGACGCCTTCACGCTGGCGGAGCTGATCGTCGTGCCATCCCGCGCCGAGGCCATGCCCTATATCGTGCTGGAGACGCTGGCCGCCGGCAAGCCGATGATTGCCACCGCTGTCGGCGGCATTCCGGAAATTTTCGGCGAAACCTCCCGCGCCTTGATCCGGCCCGACCCGAACCAGCTCGGCGACAGGCTGAGCGACGCGCTAGCCGATCTCGGCGCCTACCAGCGCCTGATGCCCGGGGCGCCCGACCTCAAGGCACGCTTCGGCGCCGACGTCATGGCGGCGGAGATCGAGAAGGCCTATTTTGCCGCGCTTCGGCGCTAGATCGTGGTCGGCTTGGTCTCAGCTATTTTTCACGCCGACCAGCGCCCTTTTCCTCAACGCTGGGTGGCAACCGCTTCAAAGCCATCGGTTGTCTCAAGGGTTTCTTAGCTCTCTTTTGCTATTCAGCTGAGCGAAGCCCGCGGACAATCCAATGAACGAGATCGACCCCGCACACCGCTTTTCCATGGACGCGGTACGCAAATTCGACGGCCCTGCCCCGAGCGAAGCATCGAGCAGCCTCAACGATGTGGCGCGCCAGGTCGCCTCGCAATACCGGCGCGATACGATGTCGCCGATCATGGTCAGCGGCGTGCTGCGCATGGTCGAGTTCGCGCTGCTGTTCCTGTCGGGTCTCTGTGTCTATGTCTACTATGTTGGCTTCTTCAAATATCTCGCCTGGCAGTACCCGCTGACGATCGCCGCGGCCTCGTTCCTGGCGGTGGTGCTGCTCGACGTCACCGACAGCTACCAGGTCTCGGCCCTGATGCGACCGATCGCCAATTTCGGCCGCGTGCTCCTGGTCTGGGCCGGCACTTACGCGCTGATGGCGCTGACGGCCTTCATCATGAAGATTTCGGAGGATTACTCGCGCCTCCTGTTCGGCACCTGGTTCGTCGTCGGCTTCGTGCTTATCTTCGGCCTCAGGCTGGTGATGTCCAACCTGATCCGGCGCTGGGCCCGCGACGGACGCATGGAGCGGCGCGCCGTCATCGTCGGTGGCGGTAAGTCGGCCGAGATGCTGATCCGCTCGGTCGAGAGGCAGCCCTACAACGACATCCGCATCTGCGGCATCTTCGACGATCGCGGCGACAAGCGCTCGCCGCCGATCGTCGCCGGCTATCCCAAGCTCGGCAACATTTCCGAGCTGATCGACTTCGCCCGCATCGCCCGCATCGACATGCTGATCGTGTCGCTGCCGCTGACCGCCGAATCGCGCGTGCTGCAGCTCCTGAAGAAGCTGTGGGTGCTGCCAGTCGACATCCGGCTGTCGGCGCATTCGAACGCGCTGCAATTC
>NZ_RZOS01000388.1:0-1576 GCF_004022605.1 Mesorhizobium sp. M4B.F.Ca.ET.089.01.1.1 | reverse complement strand
CCCGCGCGCCTATTCCTCCATCGGCTCGGTGCCGATGCTCGACATATTCGACAAGCCGATCAACGACTGGGATTCGGTCGCCAAGCGCGCCTTCGACATCCTGTTCTCGATCATCGGCATCATCGTCTTCTCGCCGGTCATGCTGGCGACGGCGATCGCCATCAAGCTCGACAGCAAGGGGCCCGTGCTGTTCAAGCAGAAGCGGCACGGCTTCAACAACGAGGTCATCGAGGTCTACAAGTTCCGTTCGATGTACACCGACCGCTCGGACCCGACCGCCAAGCAGACGGTGACCAAGAACGATCCGCGCGTCACCCGCGTCGGCCGCTTCATCCGCAAGACCTCGATCGACGAGCTGCCGCAGTTCTTCAATTCGCTGTTCGGCTCGCTGTCGCTGATCGGTCCGCGTCCGCATGCGATCGCCGCCCAGTCGCACAACCTTCTCTACAACGAGGTGGTCGACGGCTATTTCGCCCGCCACAAGGTCAAGCCCGGCGTCACCGGCTGGGCGCAGATCAATGGCTGGCGCGGCGAGATGGACACCAATGAGAAGATCCGCATGCGCACCGAATACGACCTCTATTACATCGAGAACTGGTCGCTGCTGTTCGATCTCAGGATCCTGTTCCTGACCCCGGTGCGGCTGCTCAACACGGAAAACGCCTATTGAGCGCGGTGGCCCATGAGCTGCCGGCGGCCGCGGTCAACCAGTTGCCGCCTCAGGCGGTCAACGCCAAGCTGGCGGCGCTGATTGCATCGGCCGCGGTGTTCATCGGCGTCCTGCTTTCCGGCTTCGTCATCGACGAACCGGCGCCCTACGACCTCTTCATGGTCTGCCTGATCGCGGTGTGGGCGCTGTTCGGCCTGCGGATCTCGCGGGCGGCGGTGCCGCTTCTGGTGCTGCTGATAGTGATGAACATCGGCGGCATGATCTCGATGACGCAGATGGCGAACCTCGCCAACACGCCGCTCTATCTTGCCGTGTCGATGTTCCTCGCCTTCACCGCGATCTTCTTTGCCGCGGTCACGTCGGTCCAGCCTCGCCTCTACCGGCTGATCTTCACCGCCTATGTGGTGTCGGCGGTGCTGACCGCACTGCTCGGCATTGCCGGCTATTTCCACGCCTTCCCGGGAGCGGAGGTCTTCACCAAATACGACCGCGCCGCCGGTGCCTTCCAGGACCCGAACGTGTTCGGGCCGTTCCTGGTGCTGCCCGGCGTCTACCTGCTTTATCTGCTCCTGACCGGTCCCGTCGCGCGCATGCCGCTGATCGCCGCGCCGCTCCTGGTCATCACCGCCGGCATCTTCTTTTCCTTCTCGCGCGGCGCCTGGGGCATGTTCGCGGTTTCGGCCGTGCTGCTGACCGGCGCACTCTTCCTGCAGAGCAACAGCGGCAAGTTCCGGCTGCGCGTGGTCATCATGACGGTCGCCGCCATCGCGCTGCTTGTCATCGCCATGGTCGTCATCCTGCAACTGCCGGGCGTGGCCGAGATGTTCTCCAGCCGCGCCCATCTCGAGCAAAGCTACGACACCGCCCGCCTTGGCCGGTTCGCCCGCTACACGATCGGCTTCCAGA
>NZ_RZOS01000387.1:0-5574 GCF_004022605.1 Mesorhizobium sp. M4B.F.Ca.ET.089.01.1.1 | reverse complement strand
GCGCTGGAATCGGTCGTGGCCGACCTCACCATCGACGTGCTGATCAACAATGCCGGGATCATGCCGCCGCTCGGCAATTTCGCCGACATGAAGATCGCCGACATCGACACCGCGCTCGAGGTGAATGTCAGCGCGGCAATCCTGCTCACCCGCCTCATCGTGCCGCAGATGCGCGAGCGGCAATCGGGGCACATTCTGTTCACCGGGTCTTCCGCCGGCCATGCCGCTTTTCCCAAAGTCGCCGTCTATTCGGCCACCAAGGCAGCGATCGCCGGCTTCGCCGCCGCGTTGCGCGCCGACCTCTCCCAGTACGGCATCCGCGTGACCGAGATCGTGCCCGGTCGCGTCGAGACGCAGCTCTATAAGGACATACTCGACGCCGAGGCCCGGGCGGCCATGTACGCCGGGAACGTCGCCGTTCAGCCGGACGACGTGGCGAGTATGGTCGTCACCCTGCTCGGCCTGCCCGCTTGGGCCGACGTAACCCGCTTCGACATCATGCCGACCCGGCCGACCAGCCCAAGCGGCAGCAAGCAAGGAAAATAGAATGAAAGACCTTTCCGTTCTCATCGTTGGTGGCGGCGCCGGCCTCGGCGCGCTTTTGGCACGGATGGCCGTGGAAGCTGGGGCGGCAAAGATCGGCATCATCGACATCAACCAGGAGGCGGCTGAGGCCGCGCTGGAGCCGGCAAAGGCCAAGGGCCTGCCGACCGCGGCGGCGACCGGCGACATCCAGGTCGGGCCTCAGTCCCACGCGGCGTTCGATGCCATCGTCTCGAAGCTCGGGCGCGTCGACACGCTGATCAACTGCGCCGCGATCTATCCGCGCCGCCCGCTCCTCGAGATCACCGACGCAGAGTGGGATGCCTCCAACGGCATCAACATCAAGGGCACCTACCACATGATGGTGGCGGCCGTGCGCCACATGCAGTCGCAGGAACCGAAAGCCCAGGTACGCGGGCGGATCGTGAACCTGACCTCGGTCGACGCCTTCAAGGCGCATCCGCAGAACGCCCATTACGCGGCGACGAAGGCTGCCGTCGTCAGCCTGACGCGGTCCTTCGCCCATCACGCCGCCAAGGACGGGATCCTGGTGAATTCGGTGGCGCCGGCCGGCATGGCGACGGAGAAGGCGAAAGCCCTCGGCTTCCTCGAGGAACTGGCCAAGGCAAGCCCGCTCGGCCGCGGCGCCGAGCCCACCGAGATCGCCGAGTGGGTGCTGATGACGGGCGGCCCGAAGAATACCTACATGACCGGCGAAAACGTAATCGTTTCAGGCGGTTATATCTACGCATGAGGTGACATTCCGCAGCCGGCGGCAGCGGAAATACGGGCAGTGCATGATCGACGGAGTCTCAAGCAAGAGGAGGCGGAACTACGATGACCGGCAAGCTTCGCCTTCCCTCGCTCAATGCGCTCAGGGTCTTCCATGCCGTCGCGCAGCACAAGAGCTTCAGGCAAGCGGCCGACGAACTGCTGGTGACGCCGCAGGCGGTCGGCCAGCAGATCAAGCTGCTTGAAGACACGCTCCAGGTGACGCTGTTCGAGCGCAAGGGCCGGTCGATCGAATTGACCGAGTCGGCGATCCTTCTCTCGCACTACGTCAAGGCCGGCTTCGACGAGTTCTCGGAAGGCGTCCGCCGCGTCACCAAGTCGACCTACCGCGACCGCATCAACCTCAATGCGAGCCCGTATTTCGCCACCCACTATCTGCTGCCCAGGCTTTCGCTGTTCCGCGAGATCCTGCCCGGCGCCGACCTGCGCCTGACGACGATGGTCGACCTGCCGGATTTCGGCCGCGACGACATCGATATGACGGTGCAGTGGGGTTACGGCAGCTGGCCCGACTACGACACGACGCTGCTGGTGCCGGATCCGAAGATCGTCTGCTGCACGCCGGCGATCGGCGAGAAGATCAAGTCGGCGCACGACCTGACGAAGTTCACGCTGCTTGACACGGTCAAGTCAAAGCGCCTGTGGCCGGATATATTGCGCCACCTCGGAGTGGAGCTGACGGATGGCGACCGCAGCATCAGCTTCGACGACGCGGCAACCATGCGCCGGGCGACCCTGCAAGGCATCGGCGTTGGCCTGGTTTCCGTCATCGACGCCGAGGAGGATTTCCGGTCTGGCGCGCTGGTCGCGCCGATCGGCCGCGACGCCATTGCCGATATGAAGCCGGAGGAGGTGCCCGGCTTCTACCTGGTCGTTCCGCGCGGGCATCTGCGTGTGAAGGCGGTAGCCGCGCTGCACCGGTGGCTGGCCCAGCAGGATTGGCGGAGCGACCTCAAGATTTCCTTGCCGAAACCGACCCCGCTTTCCGACTAGGAGGCGGCTTCGCGACCGAGTTCCGAACGCTGTTTCGGGCTCCAACAAAAACAAGAAACGGAACAACCTCAACAGTGGAGACAACAACATGAAAATGATGCAATGGGGGGCTGCGGCCCTGGCCGTTGGCCTGGTTCATTTCGCTGCGCCGGCCGAGGCTGCGGGCGGCAAGACGCTCGAAACCGTCAAGGCGCGCGGCGTGCTGAACTGCACCGGCCATGACGGCTCCTATCTCGGCTTTGCCGAGGTGGACGACAAGGGCAACTGGAAGGGCATGGACATCGACCTCTGCAGGGCGGTGGCCACGGCCGTGTTCGGTGACCCAGCGAAGCTGAAGATCGTGCCGATCAGTTGGGCCCAGCGCTGGCCCTCCCTTCAGTCGGGCGACGTCGATATCGTCGTCAAGGCTTCGGGCGGCACGCTGAGCCGCGATACCGAACTGGGGCTTCAGTTCTCGATGTCATACTATCTCGGCACGACCAAGGTGATGGCGCACAAGGAGCTCAACCTGAAGTCGCTCAAGGATGCACAGGGCGGCACGATCTGCATCCCCGCCGGCACGACCATCGAACAACAGGTTGCTGCCTACAGCCAGAAGATCGGCATCAAGCTCGAGCCGGTCGTCATCGAAAAGACGGAAGAGCTCGAGCAGGCATACTTCTCGGGCCGCTGCGACATGTACGCCCAATGGGGGCCGGTGCTTGCAATCGCGCGTGTCGCCAAGGGCAAGGTCGACGAGCATGTGATCCTCCCCGACGTGATCGCGGTCGAGCCGGAGGTCATGATCGTGCGGCAGGGCGACGACAACTGGGTCGACGTCGCCAACTGGACGCTCACCGCACTGCTCTTCGCCGAGCAGGAGGGCATCACCTCGAAGAATGTCGATGAGATCAAGGCCAAGCCCACGTCACCGGCGGTCGCCAAGTTCCTCGGCGCGGCGCCAGGCATGGGCAAGGGTCTCGGGCTTGCCGACGACTGGGCCTACAACGTGATCAAGAAAGTCGGAAACTACGCGGAGATCTTCGATCGCGATCTCGGCAAGGATTCGCCCTACAAGATGGATCGTGACCTGACCAACCTGTGGAACAATGGCGGCGTCCTGTTCCCGCTGGTGATCGATTGATCCCCTTGGTGATCGACTGACCTTTCCTAACGCGTCCCGCTGTGAGTTCCGCCCGGCCTTGCCGGGCGGGGCCGGCGGCAATCCGGGAGATTGGCATATGGTCAGCCTGCTGAGGAATCAGAAGGTCCGCAACGCATTGCTGCAGGTTCTCTATGTCGGGTCGCTTGCAGCACTTGTGCTTTCCTGCGCGATGATCGCCAGGCGCAACCTGGCGGAGCAAGGCATCACCTCCGGCTTCGACTTCCTGTACAAGTCGACGGGCTGGGACGTGAACTTCTCGCTCCTGCCCGCCACCGCCAACGATCCCTATTGGTGGTTCTTCCTTATCGGCATCGTCAACACCCTGTTCCTGGGCAGCGTCGGGCTGGTCCTGGCGACGATTGTCGGAACGATCGTCGGTCTGGCGCGAACCTCCTCGAACGAACTGGCGCGGCTGCTCGGACGCACCTATGTCGACATTTTCCGCAACATCCCGCTGATCCTCCAGGTCTTCTTCTGGTACGCGCTGATCACCCATCTGCCGACACCGCGCGCCGCGCATGAGGCGTGGGGCTTTCTGCTCACCAGCCGCGGCCTCTATATGCCGATCCCGAATGTCGGCGGTCTGGCAATGGCGCTGGCCACACTGGCCGTGATCGGCGCAATCGCGCTGCCTGTCTGGCTGGGCCGGACGTCACGGCTGAGCCAGCCGGTCGGCGAGCGCTCCGCCGTCCAGCTTGGCGGCGCCGCGGCGGCGCTGTCCTGCGTCGTTCTCATCCTGATGATCGGCCGTCTGCCCGATGCGCCGCTGCTCGATTTCCCCGCCCTGCAAGGCCTCAACCTGAAGGGCGGCCTGCGCATTCCGCCGGAGTTTTCCGCACTCGCGGTCGCCATTGCCATCTATGGCGGCTCCTACATCGCCGAGATCGTGCGCGGCGGCTTCAAGGCCGTCGGCAAGGGCCAGGTGGAGGCAGCCCTTTCGCTGGGCCTCAGTCCCTGGCGGGTGTTCACGCTGGTCAAGCTGCCGCTGGCGCTGCGCGCCATGCTGCCGATCCTCGCCAACCAGTATGTCTGGCTGATCAAGGCGACGACGATGGGCATCGCAATCGGCTTCACCGATTTCTTCATGATCGTGTCGCTGACCATCAACCACTCCGGCCAGACCCTGGAATCGATCGGCATCCTGATGGCAGGCTTCCTGACCATCAACCTTAGCCTCGCCGCCGTGTTCAACCGCATCAACAAGGCTATTGCCCTCAAGGGCAATCAACTGAGGGGATGAGAGATGGAAATGGTCGTTCTCGCTCCGCCTGCCCCAGGGACGCTCGAGGATCTGAGGCGGCGCTTTTTCGCGACGCCGCTTCAGGCCCTGTTGTCGCTGATCTCCCTGACAGTCATGGTCTTCCTTGCCTGGAAGTTGCTCAACTGGGCGATCTTCTCGGCCGTCTTCACGACGAGCGGCGGGCCTGAGGCCTGCCAGGCAGCGGCAGGAGCCTGCTGGTCGGTGATCGCGGCCAGGTGGCGCATCATCCTGTTCGGCCTTTATCCCTTCGAGGAGCAATGGCGTTCGGCGCTGGCCTGCGTCACCGTGGTGGAGATGACGGTGCTGAGCTGCATTCCGGCCTTCTGGACCGGACGCCGGATCGCGCTGGTCTGGGGAGCCGGGACGGCCCTCTATTACGTGCTGATGAAAGGCGGCGTGCTCGGTCTTGCCTATGTCGGCGAGGAAGCCTGGGGCGGCCTGGCGCTCACCCTGTTCATCTTCGTGACCACCTGCCTGATCGGCTTTCCGCTGGCGATCTGCCTGGCCCTGCTGCGGCGGTCTGAGCTGCCGTGGATATCGCGGACCACTGGCCTCATCATCGACTCGGTCCGCTCGCTGCCGCTGATCTCGATCCTGTTCACCTTCGCCATCGTCCTGCCGTTCGCGCTGCCGCAGTGGCTGGCAGGCGACAAGCTGTACCGGGTGATCATCGGCTCCGCCCTGTTCTTCTCCGCCTACCAGGCGGAGATCGTCAGAGGCGGCATGCAGGGCGTTCCAAAAGGGCAGGAGGAAGCCGCCATGGCGCTCGGCATGAGCTATTGGCAGCGCATCGGCCGCATCCTCTTGCCGCAGGCCATGCGCAACGCGCTGCCAATAGCTC
>NZ_RZOS01000386.1:0-5585 GCF_004022605.1 Mesorhizobium sp. M4B.F.Ca.ET.089.01.1.1 | reverse complement strand
CAGGAACGCCGTGCACAGGCTGCTCGCCAACACCGACGAGGTCATCCAGCGGTCGCGGCGGTGACGCGACGTCCGTCTTCCATGGCCCGAAGCCGTTCAGCTGCAGAATCAGCGTCCCGCTCTAAGCATTTGTTTTACCGCGGCCGGACGGACGACCGGTACCGCTTTTCCTGGGTCGCGCTCAGATCTTTTGCTTCACGCCATCCTTCGACGGCATCAGGTCGACGCCGTTGACCTTGCCGATATGGGTCGCCAGCATCGGCACGAACTGCTCGGCCGGGCCGGCGGCATAGGCGCCGGCGAAGGAGTTTTTGGTGGCGTTGCCGAGGGGATTGGCGATGCCGGCGGCGCCCGCCATGGACTCCAGATAGGTGAGGTCCTTGAAAGCGTTGGCGATGGAGAATTTATGCGCGTCGCGGTCGCCCTCCAGCGTCCAGCGCATGAAGGTCTGATAGAAGGGGCAGTCCATGCGGCCGTTGCGGATGACGCTGTCGAAGCGCGACGGCGAGATGCCGACCTTCTCGGCCAGCGCCAGTGCCTCGGAATAGATCGCGGCGTAGCCCAGCGAGATGAAATTGTTGAGCAATTTCATGCGGTGGCCGTCGCCGGTGTCGCCGATATGGACGATACGGCCGGCCCAGGTCTCGATCACCGGCTTCACCCTGTTGAAAACCGGGTCGGGCGCGCCGACCATGGCATCCAGCGTGCCTTCCCAGGCCTCCTTCGGCGTGCGGCTGAGCGGCGCGTCGACATAGTCGACGCCAAGCGCCTTGAGTTCGGCCGCCAGCGCCACCGTCGAGACCGGGTCGGAGGTCGAGCAATCGACGACCACGGCGCCTTGCTTCAGGCCTTCCTTCAGGCCGCCGGGGCCGCGAATGATGGCTTCGACCTCGCGCGAGCCGGTGACGCAGATGAAGACGATGTCGGATGATGTCGCCACCTCGCGTGACGTCGCCGCTTCGGTGGCGCCGCGGCCAGCCAGGTCCTCCGCCGGTTTGCGGTTCTTGCGACCGAGAAAGGTCAACGGATAGCCCTTGTCGACGATGTTCTTGGCGATGCCGTGCCCCATGAGGCCCAGGCCGATGAAGCCGATTTTTTCGCGCGCAGCGGTGGTGGTCATGTCGTTCCGTCCTGTCTGGGGATTATCGATAATTTCGCCGTTGTTCTTGCCGCATATGGTTGCGGAATGCAATATTGTCTGACAATACACGGCAGTATCGAGCGATGTGGAGAGCGAAATGACGAAGCGGATCATGTTCACCGGCGGCAGCGGCAAGGCAGGGCGGCACGTCGTGCAGTATCTGGTCGATCATGGCTGCCAGGTGCTCAACATCGACACCAAGCCGCTCGACAATCCGAAAGTGCGCACGTTGATCACCGACATCACCGACAGCGGCCAGGTGTTCAATGCGCTGTCGAGCTATATGGGCCTGCACGAGTTCGATCCGTCGCTGCGTCCGCAGCCGGTCGACGCCGTTGTGCATTTCGCCGCCATCCCGCGCATCATGATCACGCCCGACAACGAGGTGTTCCGTATCAACGCGATGGGCACCTACAATGTCATCGAGGCGGCGGTGAAACTCGGCATCCGCAAGGTGGTGGTTGCGTCCAGCGAGACGACCTACGGCCTGGTCTTCGCCAACGAGCCGCGCGATCCCAAATATTTCCCGCTCGACGAGGAGTACGACGTCGATCCAATGGACAGCTACGCGCTGTCCAAGATCGTCAACGAAAAGACGGCGCGCGCCTTCGCGCAGCGCAACGGCACCGACATCTACGCCTTGCGCATCGGCAACGTCATCGAGCCGCATGAGTATTCGCTGTTCCCGAAATGGTTCGCCGATCCGGGCTTCCGCAAGCGGATCGCCTGGAGCTATGTCGACGCCCGCGACCTTGGCCAGATCACGCTCCGCGCCATCGAGAAGGACGGGCTCGGCTATCAGGTGTTCAACGCCGCCAACGACGACACCTCGTCCGACCTGCCGACAGCGGAACTCCTGAAGCGGTTCTATCCGAACGTGCCGGTCAAGGGGGAGCTCGGCGAATACGAGACGCTGCTCTCCAACCGCAAGGCGCGCGACCTGCTCGGCTTCCGTCCGGAGCACAGCTGGCGCAAATACGTCAAAACGGCCTGATGGGGCGCAAAGCCGTGGCTGATCTGTGCACAGCCGCCGGCTTTGCGCTCCATCAGCCTTGCCGTGCTTGACAGGGTCCGAAATCCGGACTTTCTGGGGCAGATGCGGAACGGGAAGCCGAACAAGGAAAAATCACCGGAGCAGGCGGCGTCCGCCGAGCGCCAGGCCGCCATTCGCCGAGCCGATGCGCCGCGCATTCCGGGATCGAGCGTGCATGCTTCGCTGGCCAGCGAGATCGGCCTTCGGATTGTGCGCGGCGACTATCCGCCGGGCACCATCCTGCCCAACGAGGCCAAATGGTCGGAGACCTTCGACGTCAGCCGTTCGGCCGTGCGCGAGGCGATCAAGATGCTGATGGCCAAGAGCCTTTTGGCATCGCGCCCGAAGATCGGCAGCTGGGTGGAGCCGAAAGAGCGCTGGAACCTGCTCGACCGCGACGTGCTTGCCTGGTACGCGACCTCGCCCGACCGCGAGGTCTTCCTGAAGACGGTGCAGGAATTCCGCCATATCATCGAGCCGGAGGCGACGGCTTTCGCCGCGATGCGGCGTACCGAAGAACAGATGGCCGAGATCAGCCAGGCCTGCCGCGAGATGGGCGAGGCGCCGACGCTGCAGGAGCGGACGCGCGCCGACACGCGCTTCCACCTCGCCATTCTCAGGGCATCGGGCAACGACTTGCTGGTGCCGCTCGGCGTGCTGATCGAATCCGCGTTCGACCATCTGTTCAGCTACACGACGCGAGAGGTCGACGACCTGCAGCATGCGCAGAAGCTGCATGAGGCGATCGAGAAGAACATCCGGCTGCAGCGGCCGGACGCGGCGCGCGCCGCGGTGCGCAAGCTGCTCGCCAACACCGACGACGTCATCAAATCGAGATAGACGACGCGACCCGAGCGAAATCAATCGTCTTGCTCGCGGCCGAAAGCGGCGCGCAGCTCGTCCTTGGCCTTCTCCAGCACTCGCTTGCGTTCCGCCGGCAGGTTGCTGCCGGCACGGTTGATGTAGAAGTTCAGCATCGACATGGCGGACTGGAACGGCTCGGCCTTGCGCCGGTCGCTGTGCTCGGCCGATCGCTTGAGCGAGGCGGCGATCTTCCTGGCATCGTCGGATTCGAAGACATGCTCCTCGAGATCCATCGCGTTGCTGTGCCCGGTCACTTCGGCCGACCATTTTCGTTTCGCGGTCATGGCAGCACTCCTTTCATAACGGAAACTCAACGCGGAGATGTCTGTTCCCGCCGGACCCTTGCTTCTGGAGCGACGGATTTGCCTGTCGTGGCGCTGCTCGATGCCCGCCGATGCGCCGAATAGTGGAGCCGAACCGCTCGATCCAAAGAACACCGCGGACAGGAAACGCCTTGGCCACCACCTTCTCCAGCAGCGCCCAGAGCCCAGGCATCGACAGCGCCTATGCCTGGATCCGGCTCGCCATCTCGGTGGTTCTGGCGACGATCGGCGGTGTCGGCATGTGGGCGGTGGTCGTGGTGCTGCCGGCGGTGCAGGCGGAGTTCGGCGTCGATCGCGCCGCGGCCTCGATGCCTTATACCGCGACCATGGTCGGCTTTGCCGCCGGCAATGTGCTGGTCGGCCGCGCCATCGACCGGGTGGGCTACTGGATCCCGGCGCTGGTTTCCGCGACGGCGCTCGGCGCCGGTTTCCTGCTCGCCTCGCTCACCAGTTCGATCCTTGGCTTCACCCTGGTCCAGGGGCTTCTGATCGGCGTCGGCACGGCGGCGATCTTCGGTCCGCTGATCGCCGACATCTCGCATTGGTTCAACCGGCGCCGCGGCGTCGCGGTGACGGTGGCGGCATCGGGCAATTACCTCGCCGGGGCGGTCTGGCCCTTCGTCATGCCGACGATCATGAGGGCGGAAGGCTGGCGCTTCACCTATGCGGCGATCGGCGTCGTCTGCCTGCTCACAATGGTGCCGCTGGTGCTGATGCTGCGGCGCGGCGCTCCGCATGAAGCGATGGCCGGCACTTCCGGCGGCCGTCCGGTGCGGCCGATCTCGCTTTCGCCGTCGGCGCTGCAGCTTCTGCTGGTCGTCGCCGGCTTCGGCTGCTGCATGGCGATGTCGATGCCGCAGGTGCACATCGTCGCCTACTGCATGGACCTCGGTTACGGCATGGCGCATGGCGCCGACATGCTGTCGATCATGCTGGCGGCGGGCGTCGCCAGCCGCATCGGCTCGGGCTTCCTTGCCGATCGCATCGGCGCGGTGAGGACGCTGCTGATCGGCTCGGTGCTGCAATGCCTGTCGCTGCTGTTCTACATCCCCTTCGACGGGCTTGCCTCGCTCTATGTCGTGTCGCTGGTCTTCGGCCTGTCGCAAGGCGGCATCGTGCCCTGCTATGCGATCATCATACGCGACTACATGCCGGCAAGGGAGGCCGGCCAGCGCGTCGGCATCGTCATGATGGCGACCATCTTCGGCATGGCGGTCGGCGGCTGGATGTCGGGCTGGATCTATGACCTCACCGGCTCCTATGCCGCCGCCTTCCTCAACGGCATCGCCTGGAACCTGGTGAATCTGGCGGCCATCCTCCTGCTGATGTGGAAGGCGCGGCGCAGCGCCATGGCGATGGCCTGACGGCGGGCCGCGAGGTCCCGCCTGCTTGACAAGGGCGGCATGCTGCGCGACGCCAGAATGGCGCGGCGAGGGATTGGCATGGCGATACCGACAAAGACCATCGTTTCGCGGCCCAGCCTGGATGATGGCGGGGCATCGAGGGCAGGGCGGTGATCAAGCCGCGCTCGCGCCGCGGCGGCGGCCGCCCGACCATCGCCGACGTGGCGCGCAAGGCCGGCGTCGGCGCGATCACCGTATCGCGGGCGCTGCGCGAACCGGGGCGGGTTTCGGAAGAGCTGCGCCGCCAAATCCAGGCCGCCGTCGACGAGCTCGGCTACGTTCCCGATCCGAACGCAAGGGCGCTGGCCTCGGCCCGCGCCGAGGTGTTCGGCGTACTGGTGCCGTCGCTCACCAACAACGTCTTCGCCGAGGTCGTGCGCGGCATCTATGACAGCCTGTCGGACAGTCCCTTCCGGATCCAGCTCGGCAACACCCATTATTCCGGCCTCGAAGAGGAGCGCCTCCTGCAGGTGTTCGCGCCGCAACGTCCGGCGGCTTTGATCGTGGCCGGCATTGACCAGACGCCAACCTCGCGCCGCCTGCTGGAGACGGCCGGCTGCCCGGTGGTTCAGGTCATGGAGACCGGTCCCGATCCGGTCGACATGCTGGTCGGGTTTTCGCATTTCGACGGCGGCCGGGCGGCGACCGAGCACCTGATCGAGGCGGGCTACCGGCGGGTCGGCTTCATCGGCGCCCGCATGGACCCGCGCTCGCAGCGGCGCCTGGCCGGCTATCGCGCCGCCATGGAAGCGGCGGGCCTGTTCGACCCGCGGCTGGTGACCACCACGCCACTGCTGTCCAGCGTGACGCTCGGTCGAGAG
>NZ_RZOS01000385.1:0-5619 GCF_004022605.1 Mesorhizobium sp. M4B.F.Ca.ET.089.01.1.1 | reverse complement strand
GTCCGCGCCTGCGCCTGCCGCGCCAGCGCCATCCGAACCGGCGCCGGCGGCCCCCGCGCCATCAGCACCTGCGCCCGCGGCTCCGGCCCCGGCGCCGGCTCCCAGTGGCGGCTGATGCATCGAATGAGATGGGGCTCCGGCGTGGTGCGCCGGAGCCTTTTCTTTCCACTCTCCGCCAACCACAGCCTCGTAAGGATCTCCATCTCCAAAAGTCGCTTTTTGTCGCCGCAACGGAACTTTTTAGTCGTTGCTAATGTTCATCTTCCGATAGCGAACATTCGCCTTCGGGTGCCGACGATCGGAGCGGAAACGGCCGGTCGACCCAGCTTTGCTGCCCATCTGTCGCGCGAGTGTTGGCACATTCGGAGATCGGGCCATGAACAGGCGTCTAGTACTGCTTTCCTCTCTCACTGCGGTGTCTCTTGCGGCTGCCGGACCGTTGTCGCTCCTGCCTGCTCGCGCCGGCGAACCGCAATCGGCGAACGTTCCAGCGGCAATGCGGAAACTCTGGGAAGACCACATCACCTATACGCGGAACTACATCATCAGCGCCCTCGCGGGCCTCCAGGACACGGACGAAGTCGCGAAGCGCCTGCTCCAGAACCAGGATGAAATAGGCGACGCGGTAAAGCCCTATTACGGTGATGCCGCCGGCAAGAAACTGGCGGCGCTGCTCAAAGACCATATCAATATCGCAACGAAAGTGGTCGAGGCGGCCAAATCAGGCAGCAAGGACAAGCTCTCGGCCGCTCAGGATAAATGGTCGGCCAATGCCGACGACATTGCCGTTTTCCTTGCAAGGCCAATCCGAACTGGCCCGAGAAGGATCTCCGCCACATGCTGCACAAGCATTTGGAACTGACGACCGGCGAAGTGGTCGGCCGGCTGAACAAGGACTGGGCGGCAGACATCAAGTCCTACGATGAAGGCCATGACCACATGCTGAAGTTCGCCGACATGCTGACGGATGGCATCGCCAAACAGTTTCCGGACAAGTTCAACGGGTGAACACCGTCTTTGTAGGGCAGAGGTAGGATTGATCAGGCGGCGCCGAGCTTTCGGCGTGATCTGAAGGCAAATTTAAGAATATTAGAATGTATGCGATTGGCTTGACTGGGCGCGCGCGGGATTTACCAGTGTAGCGAAACATCCGCGCGGCATCGCCGCAACATGCGCGATGCAAACCAAAATACACCCAGTAAAAGTCAGGTATTGACCCGATCACGCCGTTGACACTGCACGCGCCCGCATGCGCCTTTTCGCGCCAGGGTTTTTTCGGCAACGAGCTTCGGGGTAGGGGCAATGCAAGGCATCAACCGTTTAATTTCATTTGCGTTTGTGGCCGCGGCGGGCGGTCTGTCGGCGCCGGCCTTGGCGGCGCCGGTGGAGTATGTCCGTGTGTGCACGCTCTATGGTGCGCGATACTACTATAGCCCCGGCACGGATACCTGCATCAACGCCGATACCGGCGAGACGCGCCGCGTCACCGAAGATCGCGTCGTCGTCGGGAAAACCGCGCTGGCAAGCAAGGTCGACGACATTGACGGCCGCGTCGCCCGCGCCTTTGAAAGCGCTTCGGTGGCCTCGGCGCTGACCAGCCCGGATTTCGTCCAGGGCGAGCATTTTGGCGTGCGCGTCAACTGGGGCAATGCCGGCCAGTCCAATGCCATGGGCGTCACCGGCGCGGCCGTGCTGGGCGAGGGCTTCCTGCCAGGCGGCACCGGCCGGCTGACCGGCGCGGCGGGCGTCGCCTTCTCGGGCAAGGCCGTCGGCGGCAATGCCGGCCTGCAGCTCACCTGGTAAGGCCGGGGGCAATCATGCTCAGATATCTTCTAGCGCCGGCGATGCTCGGCGCGCTCTGCGGCCTGTCGGCGCCGGCGCTGGCGAAGCCGGTCGAATACGTCAAGCTGTGCTATGCCTACGGCGCCAACTACTATTACAGCCCCGGCACCGACACCTGCATCAACGCCCAGACCGGCGACACTAGGAAGGAGGTCGATGACGGCAATGGCGGCACCACCACCGTCACAGGCAAGACCGCGCTGGCCAGCCATGTCGACGACATTGACAACCGCGTCACCCGCGCCTTCGAGAACGCCTCGATCTCGGCTGCCCTTGCCGCGCCGGACCTCGTCCAGGGCGAGCATTTCGGCCTGCGCGTCAACTGGGGCAATGCCGGCGGCGCCGACGCCTTCGGCTTCACCGGTGCTGCAGTGCTCAGCGAAGCCTTTGTCCATGGCGGCCGGCTGACCGGGACGATGGGCATCGCCTTCTCCAGCGGCACCGTCGGCGGCAATGCGGGGCTGCAGTTCAGCTGGTAGGAGGCATCTGACCTCCTTCCCTTGTGGGACCTTGTGGCATGAGAAGGGGAAGCGCTCGCCCTTCAAGCCTCCCACGCGTCGCTGGACAGAGCGAAGCGGATACTGGCCGCGGTCATGGCGAGCTCGCATTCGGTGACTGCGCGCAGGTTGCGCAGATAGCGCGCCACGGTTTGAGGCAGCCAGCCGGCGCAGGCCTCGACATAGGCGCGGCTGTGGACGAGCGTGCCGGTCGACAGGCGCTCGTCCTTCTCGGCGATCACCTTCAGACACTGGCGGATGAAGCGGATGTCCTCGGCGATGTCCTGGCTGGCCATCCGCCAGGCGCCGGCGAGGCGTTCGCGCTGCTCGAGCGGCAGCGGTGACAGCAGCGGGCGAGAGAGGTCGGCGAAGGCGGCGTGGTTTGCGGTGTTCAAGGATATCCCCTCGAAAGAAGGAAATATCGTACTTTACGTACGAATGCCGGTCAAGCCGATTTCGTACAAATTGAACGAGTGACGGTCATAAGAATCCGGTGCAACCTACGTCCCGCCAAGGCTAGCCGCCGTCTTCCGGTCGGCCTCGGCGCGTTCGCGGTTCCCCTTCGCCTTCCAGGAGGCGCTTCGGGCGCTGTAGAAGTCGGCGGATTTCTGATTGAGCGCGATTGCCTGGTCGTAGTCGACGATTGCCTGGTCGTGGTCGCCCTTGTGCGCCCAGGCGAGGCCCAGCGCGTGGTAGGCATCGGCCAACTTGGGGTCGAGGTCCACGGCCTTGTCGTAGTCGGCGATGGCGCGGTCGTCGTCGCCCTTGTTGGACCAGGCTAGACCCCGGCCGTAATAGGCGTAGGCGCGTTTCGGATTGAGGCCGATAGCCACGTTGAAATCGGCGATGGCGCGGTTGTAGTCACCTTTGCCGCCCCAGCTCAGGCCACGATTTTCATAAACCCCGATGAGTGTCGGATCGAAGGCAATGGCCTGGTTGTAGTCGGCGATGGCGTGATCGAAGGCGCCCTCCGCCGCCCATGCGCCGCCCCGGTTGAGGTATGCGGATGCGTTCTTGGAATCGGCGATGATCGCCAAATTGTAATCCGCGATGGCCCGGTCATTGTCGCCCTTGTACGACCAGGCAAGGCCTCGGTTGTTGTAAGCAGCGCTGCTTTTCGGGTCGAAGGCGATCGCCTGACCGTAATCGGCAATGGCCCGGTCGTAATTGCCCTTCGCGGCCCAGTCGTAGCCTCTGTTGTAATAAGCGGATGCGTATTCAGGATGGAGCCCTATCGCCTGATCGCTGTCGGCGATGGCGCGGTCGAGATCGCCTTCCATGGACCAGGCGTAGGCGCGCTTGAAGTAGGCTGTCGCGAGCTTGTCAGGAGCGCCGGCCTGGCTATCGATGATTTGCGTGCAGGCTTCGATCCGCCGGCTGGCGTCGGCCGCATTGCCGATGCACGCCGCATAGGTGAGATTGGCGGCGATCCCCATCGCGCCGCGGACGTCCAGCGCGACGAGGCCGGTCAGCAGCAGCAACAGCGGTGGGCGCCATTTTCGTACCAGCCATATCAGCCGGCTTTCGCCCACGCCTTCCTGGTTCACCATTTCGCCGGTTCTCCCTCGAAAACCATTGACCTCGGCCGACACCGACGGCTGCTTGCCATGCAAGCAGAAATTGCGGTGTCATGAAAGAGCAGTCAGAGGCCGACGGCGAGAGCGAGATTGCTCACATATCGATTATCGACCGTCTCACCCGCCCGATGATGGTGATCGCGCCCTCCAGCTCCGGCGGCGGGATGTCCAGATAGGACGCCGGCTGGAAGGGCGGAGTGTCGTTCGGGCGGTAGCGCTTGTAGGTGGCGCGGCCGGTTTCGTCGGCGATCACGTAGCAGCCATTGGTCACCAGCCGCTTGTCGCGCAGATTGACGAAGATGATCGAATCCGGCGGCGAGATCTTGTTCATCGACGGGCCATCGACGCGCAGCGCGATCCATTCGCCTTCCTCGAGGTCGGCGGTCGGGATGGTCGGATAGTCGGAGAGGTTGACCACGCCCTCCTGGCCGCCGAGCTCGCCGGCGCTGATCCATGACACGATCGGCACGTCGACGGTGAGCGGCGAGGCGGCAAAGCTTGCCGGTCCGGCCTCTGCGCCATCGGCGTTGAACAGCAGCCAGCCAGGGTCGACGTTAAACAGCCGGCCATATTTCTCCGCCGCCTTGCGCGACAGCGGCCGGTTGCCGTTCTCGTGGCTGATCAGCGTGTTCTTGTTGATGTCGCGCAAGGCCCGCGCCGCATCGCTCGGCGTGGCATAGCCCGCCGCGGTCCGCGCCTGCTGCAATCTGTGCCGTGGGTCCAGCATCGTACAAAACGCCTGAAAAATATCGTCCAATACGTACGATTTCGCTTGCGACTCTTTCGTACACATCGTACGATTAGCGCATGATCGAGCATCCCGCAAGCATTTCCGCATTGCCCACGAACATTTCGGGGCTGATCGACCGTTGGCACGGCATCGGCGCCGTCGCCGCCGTCGGGGTCAGCCCCGACGCGATAGCGCCGCAAGGGCAGGCGGCATGACCTTGCATCCTGATTTCCGTTCGTCTGCTGAATTCCTATCGTCCGGGCTGTCCCCCTCCCCGGTCCGGACGAATACCGGGGTCTTCGCCCCGGGTCCGGCTGCCCCATCGGCCGGAACGGCCGGAGCCGCTCCTCCCCCGGCTCCGGCCACCTTCCTTCGTCCGCCCGCGGCCGGCGCCGCCTCCGTGATCCGCACCGAGGATGGCACCGTCATCCTCTTTGATCGCGCAACCGGCCGGGCGGTGTCCGGCCTGACCAGGCAGGCGGCGGAGGCCGCGCTTCTGCGCCTCGAGGGCCGCGGCCCCGCCTGATCCGCCCATTCCCGAACGACTTCAGCGACGGCCCTCGGGCCGAACCCTGGCGCTCGCCCGCGCGCCGCAACCGATGGATCCCGATATGCCTGCCGCCTATACCGAGAAGGAACTCACTGAAATCGCGACCTGGCTCAAGGAGGGGCTTTCGGCCTCCCATATCGCCGTCCGCTTCAGCAGGCTGCGCGGAAGTCCGGTCTCGCGCAACGCCATCATCGGCATCGTGCATCGCGACGCCGGCCTGCGCGCCATCGGCTTCGCCAATCCCAAGGGCGGCCGTTCCGGCGGCCGGCCGAGGAAGCATGCTCGGCCGGACTGGCGGAGCAGGGTGGCGGCCGGAAGCATCGCGCTTTCCGAACCGTCGGCGCTTGCCAGGCAAGCCGAGAGCGCCGACGACGAAGCTGCCAATCTCCCCCCAAGTGGGGGAGATGCCCGGCAGGGCAGAGG
>NZ_RZOS01000384.1:0-5632 GCF_004022605.1 Mesorhizobium sp. M4B.F.Ca.ET.089.01.1.1 | reverse complement strand
GGCGCCGAGCCGGTCGGCAAGGTCATCGGCGCCCCGCCGCATCAAGAAATCGGCGCCGCCCACGGTGTGGGCCAGGGCGCGGCGCTTGCGCGCCAGCCAGAGCGAGGTGTCGATGATAGGCTGCAACGGGCAGGTTCCTGTTTTCCGCGCTCCGATTATAGTGGAGCGGCGACGAAACCACGTGGCCGATCCAATGCCGAAGATCAAGGCCGTTGAACTCGGGACCATCGCGCGGCGGGCACTGGCCTTGCCGGCGCGCATCCTGTTTCCGCCGGTCTGCGCCGGCTGCCGGCGCCATGTCTCGCAGCCCGGCGTGCTGTGCGGGACCTGCTGGCCGAAGCTCAGGCTGCTGGAACGGCCCTGGTGCGCGGTGATGGGCACGCCGTTCACCCATGACATGGGCGAAGGCTTCCTCTCGGCCGAAGCGATCGCCGATCCGCCGCCCTTCGAACGGGCGCGGGCCGCGGTCGTCTATTCCGGCGTGGCGCGCCAGATGGTGCAAGGCCTGAAGTATCAGGACCGCACGGATCTGGCGCCATGGATGGCGCGCTGGATGCTGCGCGCCGGAGCCGAGCTGATCGCGGAGGCCGATCTCGTCGTGCCGGTGCCGTTGCACTGGCGGCGCTTCTTTCGGCGGCAGTTCAACCAGTCGGCCGAGCTGGCCAGGGCGGTATCGCACCTCAGCGGCCTGCCTTTCTCGCCTTCGGTGGTGAGGCGCGTGAAGCTCACCCGCCAGCAGGTCGGGCTGGAGCGGCAGGAGCGCGAGGACAATGTGCGCGCCGCCTTCCGCGTGCCGACCGAGGCGGAGATCGAGATTGCCGGCCGCCGGGTGCTGTTGATCGACGATGTCTACACCACCGGCGCGACAGTGAGGTCGGTGGCCAAGGCGCTGAAGAAGGGCGGCGCCGGAGCCGTCGACGTGCTGACCTTCGCGCGCGTTTTGCCGGGGGACTTTCGGGCCGACGAGTCCGCGACTATATAAAGCGAGAATTGTTGTTTTCGTGCATGTCGTTATCCCGGAAGCGCCACGCGCCTCCAGGCGCATGCATAGGCAGGATTGCTGGCTGATGATCGATGTGACGATCTATACCCGGATGATGTGCGGCTATTGCACCGCAGCCAAGCGGCTCCTCGACCGCAAGGGCGTCGCCTATACCGAGCATGATGCTTCCTTCTCGCCGGAACTGCGCCAGGAGATGATTTCCAGAGCGCATGGCCGTACCACGTTTCCGCAGATTTTCATCGGCGACACGCATGTCGGCGGATCCGACGACCTCCATGATCTGGAGGCGGAGGGCCGGCTCGATGTGTTGCTTGCCAACGGTTCGAGGGCTTGACCATGGGTGTTTTCAAGGCAGCGGCGGTGCAGATGCGTTCGGGCGAGAGCCCGGAGCGCAACGCGGTCGATCTGGAGCACCTCGTGCGCGAGGCGGCAGGCCTTGGCGCCAGCTATGTCCAGACCCCCGAGATGACCGGCGCGCTGGTGCGCGACAAGGAGGCGCGTGCCGCCTCCTTCACCTCCGAGGACAAGGACATCATCGTCTCGACCGCCAGGAAGCTGGCCAGGGAACTCGGCATTTTCCTGCACATCGGCTCGACCGCCATCCTGCGCGCCGACGGCAAGCTGGCAAACCGCGCCATGCTGTTCGCGCCGGATGGGGCGACGATCGCCAGCTACGACAAGATCCACATGTTCGACGTCGATCTCGACAATGGCGAGAGTTGGCGCGAATCCGCCGCTTACGAGCCGGGCACCGAAGCTGTCGTCGCCGAGATCGGCGGCGCGAAGCTCGGCTTTGCCGTCTGCTACGATTTGCGCTTCCCGCAGCTCTTCCGCGCCGAGGCGCTGGCCGGTGCCGACCTGTTGTCGGTGCCCGCCGCTTTCACCCGGCAGACCGGCGAGGCGCATTGGCATGTGCTGCTTCGGGCCCGCGCCATCGAGAATGGCGCCTATGTGATTGCCGCTGCTCAGGGCGGATTGCACGAGGACGGCCGCGAGACCTATGGCCATTCGCTGATCGTCGACCCGTGGGGCCGCATTGTCGCGGAAGCGGCGCACGACCAGCCGGCAGTGATCGTCGCCGAGATCGACCCGGCGCGGTCGCTTGCCGCGCGCAGGAAGATTCCCAATCTCAAGAATGCGCGCGAGTTCTCGGTCAATGCCGGCGAGGCGCCACGCCTCAGGGGTGCCGCCTCTTGATCCGTTTCTCCCTGATCTGCGAGCACGAGCACGAATTCGAGGCGTGGTTCCGGAGCAACGACGATTTCGACACCCAGAAGAAGCGCGGTTTCGTCGATTGCCCGAGCTGCGGTTCGCACAAGGTCGACAAGGCGCTGATGGCGCCGGCCGTCTCGACCGGGCGCAAGCAGGAAAAGATCGCGCTCGCCATGGGCGAAGCGCAGAAGCAGGCGTTGGCGCAGTTGAAGGCGATGGCCGAGAAGGTGCGCGAGAATGCCGACTATGTTGGCGACAAATTCGCCGAGGAAGCGCGCAAGATCCATTTCGGCGAGACCGATCCGCGCGGCATCTATGGCGAGGCGACGGTCGACGAGGCAAAGAGTCTGGTCGAGGATGGCGTCGAGTTCATGCCGATCCCCTGCTTTCCCGACGACCGCAACTGAGCATTCAGCTCAGGCTTCCGATCAGCTTTCCAAGCAGACTGGCCAGTGTCTCCCGCTCCGGCGCGGTCAGTCCGGCGAGGATTTCATGTTCGTTGGCGACATGGGCGGCGAGCGCCTCGTCGGTCAAGGCCAAACCCTTTTCGGTCAACCGCACCACCACGCCGCGGCGGTCGCTGGGATGCGGCGCGCGTTCGATCAAACCGGCCCTCTCCAACCGGTCCAGCCGGGCGGTCATGGCGCCCGAGGTCACCATCGTCGCCTCGTAGAGATCGGTCGGCGTCAAGGCGTAGGGCGTGCCGGAGCGGCGCAGGGTCGCCAGCACGTCGAACTCGCCTTGCTGCAATCCGAAGCGGGCAAACAGCGGCGCCAGCCGCTCGCGCGAGATCAGCGAGGCGGCTTCGTTCAGCCGTCCGATCACGGCCATAGGCGAGACGTCCAGGTCCGGCCGTTCCCTTTGCCACTGCTCGATCGCCCTTGCCGCCCGATCCATCTATCTCACCGAAAAGTATCTTGACATAAAGAATCTTTGTACTATGTTATCGCAAAACACAATAGCGGCCAAGCGCCGCGATTGAACGACGGGACCATCCGATGAAACTTCTCTGGGATTCGGCGGCCGGCCTGCTGGTCGTCACCGGCGGCCTGCTCGGCCTGACGCTGCCGTTCGGCAAACTGGCGACGGCGGCCGGCGTTCCGGCCATGGTCTGGGCTTTCGTCATCTCGCTCGGCGCCGGCGGCGTGCTGTTGCTGGCGCTTCTGGTGCGCGGCGAACGCATCCGGTTGACGGCGCACAAATTACGCTATTTTTTCGTCACCGCCGCCGTGTCCTATGCGGTCCCCAATTTGCTGATGTTCTCGGCCATCCCGCATCTCGGAGCCGGTTACACCGGCATCATGTTCACGCTGTCACCCGTCGTCACGCTGGTGTTCTCGATCCTGCTCGGCGTCAGGCGGCCAAACCTGCTCGGTGTCGTCGGCATCGCGGTCGGCTTCGCCGGCGCGGTGATGGTGGCGGTCACGCGCGGCGAGGCCGGCCAGCCGGCCGAGTTCTTCTGGGTGGCGGTCGGTTTGCTGATCCCGGTCAGCCTCGCTGCCGGCAACATCTACCGCACCGTCGACTGGCCCGAAGACACCGGTCCGATCGAACTTGCCGTCGGCAGCCATCTGGCCTCGGCGACGCTGCTGCTGGCCGGCATTCTGACGCTATTCGGCTGGCAGGCATTCGCTCCGCTCGGCGCGGTGCCGCTGGTGGTCGCCGGGCAGGTGGCGTCGGCCTCGGCGATGTTTGCCTTCTTCTTCCGCCTGCAGGCGGTCGGCGGTCCGGTCTATCTCAGCCAGATCGGCTATGTCGCTGCCGCGGTCGGCCTGTTCGCCGGCACGATCTTCCTTGGTGAGCACTATCAGTTGCTGACCTGGGCGGGCGCGGTGATCATCACGATCGGCGTGTTCATCACCACAAAGGCGCAGAACCAGACGAGCTTGAAGATGCGGAGCCAGGCAGCCTGACAGGGCGAGGTCAGACCGAGGCTTTTTCGGCCAGGACCATGTAGTTGACGTCCATGTCCTTCGACCGCTGCCAGCGGTCGGCCAGCGGATGGTAGACGACGCCGGTGCGGTCGATGATGGTCAGGCTGGCCGCGCCGAGGGCTTTTTCCAGCTCCTCCGGCCGTACCAGCTTGCCGAACTGGTGGGTGCCGCGCGGCAGCCAGCGCAGCACATATTCGGCGCCGATGATGGCGAGGCCGAGCGCCTTCAGCGTGCGGTTGATGGTGGCGACGAACATGATGCCGCCCGGTTTGACCATCTGGCCGCATTTGGCCACGAACAGGTCGATGTCGGCGACATGCTCGACCACTTCCATGTTGAGGATGACGTCGAATGTCTCGCCGGCGTCGGCGAGGTCCTCAGCCGTGGTGGCGCGGTAATCGACGCTGACGCCGACCTCGGCCGCGTGCAGCTTCGCCACTTCGATGTTGGTGGCGGAGGCATCGGCGCCGACCACTTCGGCTCCGAGCCGCGCCATCGGCTCGCACAGCAGACCGCCGCCGCAGCCGATGTCGAGGAAGCGCAGGCCTTCGAACGGTCTGGCCGCGCGCGGATCGCGGCCGAAGCGCGCCGCCACCTGGTCGCGGATATAGGCAAGCCGCACCGGATTGAACTTGTGCAACGGCCGGAACTTGCCGTTGGGGTTCCACCATTCGGCGGCCAGCGCGGAAAAGCGTTCCACTTCTCCGGCATCGATCGTCGACCGTCGGGGCTCTGGCATGGGCGGATCTCCTGACGCATGACCCCGAAAATCGCTTTCGATTTTCGGAAAGGATCATGCGTAAAATCAAAGTGCTAGGAAGTCGGTTGCCTGGCCGCGAATGTCAAGGCGGCTTTTTTCGACTGCTGCCACGAGCGAACAGCGAGCCTGCGCGCGCCGGCGGTCGGGCGGAGGCGTTCTGTCAGCACATGGCAGTTTCGTCGGCCCGCAACGGCAACGGCATTGCCCTGACGGACGAATGATGAGGCATGATGTTTCAAACAGGAGCGTGATCATGCGCCCGCACTCTTCGATCCTATGGCGGCGGCTCGACCTGGAAGGGCACGATGCCTGCCTGCTTTCCGATGCGGGCGACGGTTGGAAACTCAGGGGCCATGCGCTCTTCGTCCATGACGACAAGCCATGCAGCCTCGCCTATGAAGCCGACTGCGATTCCGGCTGGCGGACGCGCTCGGCGTGCGTCGACGGTTTTTGTCGGCGCGGAAACCCTGCACTTTGAGATCGAGCGGCTTGCCGATGGCGGCTGGACGCTGAACGGCGCCGGCCAGGCGGAGGTCGCCGGGCTGATCGACGTCGATCTCGGCTTCACGCCCGCCACGAACCTCCTGGCGATCCGCCGCTTCGACCTCGGAGTCGGCATGTCGACGCCCGCGCCGGCCGCCTATCTGGCCTTTCCCGAACTCAGGCTGATGCGCCTCGAGCAGAGCTACCGGCGGCTCGACGATACTCGTTACGGCTATGATG
>NZ_RZOS01000383.1:0-5637 GCF_004022605.1 Mesorhizobium sp. M4B.F.Ca.ET.089.01.1.1 | reverse complement strand
CGCTTGCCGCGGCGGAGCTCGGCATGAGCCCGTCGGCGGTCAGCCATGCGGTGCGTCTTGTCGAGGAGAGGATCGGTCAGCCGCTGTTCGCCCGCACAACGCGCAGCGTCTCGCTGACCGAGGCCGGCAAGGCATTGATCGAGACGGCGGCCCCTGCCCTGCAGGACATCGCCGAACGCATGGACCGCATCCGCGGCATCGGCGGCCGTCCGGCCGGGCTGCTGAGGATCAACGTGTCCCATATCGCCATCCCCCTGGCGGTGACGCCCGTGGTGGCGGCAATGGCGGAACGCTATCCGGACGTGACCGTCGAGCTGTTTGCCGATCAGGGTCTCGTCGACATCGTTGGCGAAGGTTTCGACGCCGGCATCAGGCTGGGCGAGATGATCGCGCAGGACATGGTGGTGGTCCGGCTGACGCCGCCGTTCAGCGCCGTGATGGCCGCTGCGCCGGCCTATGTCGGGCGGCGCGGCCGTCCCGCCAGCGTGGCCGATCTCGCCAGCCACAATTGCGTCGGCTACCGCCTCGTGCGCAGCGGCGCGCTCTATCGCTGGGACCTGAGCGAGGACGGCAAGGACGTCTCGGTGGAGACGCACGGCACGGCAGTCGTCACCGATTCGCTCGCCGCGATCGACCTCGCACTTGCCGGGGTCGGCATCATCTATGTCTTCGAGCCGCTGGTGCGCGCCCACATCGACGCCGGCCGCCTCGTGCAGATCCTGCCGCAATCGGCGATAGAGGAACCCGGCCTGTTCCTCTATTTCCCGCGCCGGGCGTCGATGGCGCCGAAGCTCAGGGCCTTCATCGATACCGCACAAGAAATCGGCCGGGCATCCTCGCGGACGCCCGGCCGTGCTGCCTGAGCTCTGTAGCCTTACTTGTGCTTCGGGCTATTTCTTGACCGCCGCCGCGACTTCCGCGGCGAAATCGGTCGTTTCTTTCTCGATGCCTTCGCCGAGCGCGAAGCGCAGATAGGCGCTGATCTTGGCCGACGCGCCGATCTCCTTCTCGGCATCCTTCAGCGCCTTCTCGACGGTGATGTCGGGATTGAGCACGAAGGCCTGCTTGAGGAGCACCACCTCTTCGTAGAACTTGCGCAGACGGCCCTCGACCATCTTCTCGATGATCGCTTCAGGCTTGCCGGACTGGCGCGCCTGGTCGGCGAAGATCGCCTTCTCGCGCTCAACCGCGGCCGGATCGATCTCTTCTGCCGTCAGCGCCATCGGGTTGGTGGCGGCGACGTGCATGGCGACCTGGCGACCAAAGGCGTTGGCGGCATGCTCATTGCCGGTGGTCTCGATCGCGACCAGCACACCGAGCTTGCCGAGGCCGTCGGCAACGGCGTTGTGCACATAGGTCGCCACCGCGCCATGCGGCACGGTGAGCTTGGCCGAGCGGCGGAAATTGATGTTCTCGCCGATGGTGCCGACCGCGTCCTTGACGGTCTCGGTGACCGTCTTGTCGGAACCCGGATACTTCGCGGCAGCCACCGCCTCGGTCGTGCCGTAGGCAAGTGCGACCTTAGCGATGTTCCGCACAAGTTCCTGGAACTGTTCATTGCGGGCAACGAAGTCGGTCTCAGAATTGACCTCGACAATGGCGGCTTCGCGCACGCCGGAATCGACGCCGATCAGGCCCTCGGCGGCGGTGCGGCCGGCCTTCTTGTCGGCCTTGGAGATGCCCTTCTTGCGCAGCCAGTCGACGGCCTCTTCCATGTTGCCGTTGGTCTCGTTCAACGCCGCCTTGCAGTCCATCATGCCCGCGCCGGTCAAGTCGCGGAGTTCTTTGACCTGTGCAGCCGAAATGCTCATTGTCGCCTCTTTGTTTCAAATGCGCCGACGCACCATCGATTCTCGATGATGCGCCCGGCGACAGCGCTTAGCGCGCCAAGATATTGGAAAGATGAAGGCCGGAACCGGCCTTCGCTATTTATGCTTCCGGGGTCTCGGCCGCCGGAGCATCGAGCGCCGGCTCGACCGGAGCCTCGACCGAGGCGCCGATGTCGACGCCGAGCGCGCCCTGCTGGCGGGCGATGCCGTCGATCGCAGCCTTGGCGATCAGGTCGCAGTAGAGCTGGATGGCGCGGGCAGCGTCGTCATTGCCGGGGATCGGGAAATCGATCTTGTCCGGGTCGCAGTTCGAATCGATGATGGCGACGACCGGGATGCCGAGACGCTTGGCCTCGAGGATGGCGATCGCTTCCTTGTTGGTGTCGATGACGAACATCAGGTCCGGCGTCGAGCCCATGTCCTTGATGCCGCCCAGCGCCTTGTCGAGCTTCTCGCGCTCGCGGTCGAGGTTGAGGCGTTCCTTCTTGGTCAGGCCCTGGGCCTCGCCGGCCAGCAGTTCGTCGAGCTTGCGCAGGCGCTGGATCGAGTTCGAGATCGTCTTCCAGTTGGTCAGCATGCCGCCGAGCCAACGCGAGTTGACATAGTACTGGGCCGAGCGCTGCGCGGCGTCGGCGACGATTTCGGACGCCTGGCGCTTGGTGCCGACGAACAGCACGCGGCCGCCCTTGGCGACGGTGTCCGACACCTGCTTGAGCGCCTGGTTCAGCAGCGGCACCGTCTGCGACAGGTCGATGATGTGGATGTTGTTGCGGGCGCCGTAGATGTAGGGCGCCATCTTCGGGTTCCAGCGGTGGGTCTGGTGGCCGAAGTGAATGCCAGCTTCCAAAAGCTGACGCATGCTGAAATCAGGCAGAGCCATTCTCAAGTTCCTTTCCGGTTGGCCTCCACGGACACAGGCATTTTCGGACCGTGGTCCTCGAACGCCACCGGAGGTTTCAGCCGGATTTCTCCCGGGCAGACACCAAAGTCCGTGTGTGGAATGAGCGCGCATATAGAGGGGATGCGCGACAAACGCAAGCGCCCCGGCCGTCTGCCGATCAGCGTGCGACGATCAGCGCACCCGTGCCGATCATGGCGCCGCCGGCAAACCTGTTCATCAGCCGCATGCGCCTGGACGTCGTGAACCAGCCTGAGGCCCGCCCGGCGAGTGCCGCGTAGACGCCCATGGTGATAATGTTGACGCTGATGACGACCGCGACAACCAGCAGCCCGTCGGCGAACGTCATGGTGTCGAGGTCGAGGATCAGCGGCATGATCGAGGCGTGGAACAGGATTGCCTTGGGATTGCCGAGTGCGATTGAGGCGCCAAGGAAAAACGAGCGGGAGAGCCTTGCCTGGGGTGCCTGCGCCGCCTCCGCATGGGCAGCCGCCGAGCGCCACATCCTGATGCCGAGGAACACCAGATAGGCAGCGCCCGCATATTTCAGGACGAGGAACACCCATTCGAAGGTCTGGGCCAGCGCCACCAGGCCGAGCAGCGCCAGGATCACCAGCACCGCGTCGCCGGCGGCAATGCCGACACCGGCCATGAAAGCGCGGACAAAGCCACGCGAGACGCCGTTGGTGATGACCGCGAACATTGCCGGGCCGGGCGTGGCGGCGGCGAGCGTGATCGCGGCGCAGTAAGCCAGAAATGCCGTCAGCGTCATGGCCTTATCTTCCCGTTCGGCACCCGCACGCGGCGGAAGATCGCAACGATCTCCTCGCGGCTGCATTCGATGGCGCCAAGCCGCACGGCCCGGTCGCGCTCGAAGCCGGTTATGTCATAGTGCGGCGCCGATGTCTTGGGCGGCCCCTGGTAGGACGAACGCTTGAGGCCGAGTTCGGTGGCGAAGCGATGCAGTTCGTCGGTGTCGTCGGCCATCAGATGGCACCAGCGGTGGCCGGCCCATTTCCAGATCGCCGCGTCGACATAGATCGCCATCAGGCCTGCCGCTTCCCTCTTCAGCGCCGACGGCCCTGCGAGTCGATTTGCCTTCGACTATTTCGATGCGGGACAGGGTTTCGACTGGTCGAACAGCGACAGATTGACCAGCTTGCCGGTCATCGAGAAGTCGCCATAGTCCATGACCAGGTCGCGGGTGATGCCGTTTTCGTGCAGCTTGAAGCTGATCCGGTACTCCGGCACCTCCTCGCCGCTTTTGTCGGTTTCGTCGAAATAGGCGATGTCGACCGGCCAGTATTTGTCGGCGGCGAGCTTGGCCAGCGCTGGCGCTTCCGGGTCGGTCTTGTCGGCGTCGGTCTTCTTACCGACGACGACCGTCGTCGTCATCACCTTGTTGGCGTCTTCCGACCCGTCGAACAGGTTGGTTTCATAGAAGCTCTCGCCCTTCTCGGCCTTGCCGATCAGTTCCACCAGATGCTGGGTCGGGAACTGGGTGGCGGCGAGCTCCAGGCTGTTCTTCTCGGGCTTGTCGATGTCGACCTTGAGGCCCTTGGCCTCCCTGGTCGCCATGCCCTTGACCTCCTTGTCGAGGTTCTGGTCGACGAAGGACTTGGTGACGAAGGAGAACGTCTTGCCTTCGGCATCCTCGAAAGTGGTCGTCTGCTGATCGGTCAGGCGCGTGTTGTCGTTGGTGACGATCTGGGTGACGAAGCGGAATTTCACCGTGTAGCCTTCGCAAGGCGAGCCATTGAACTCGTACACCATGCGGCCCGAAATACCGGTTATGCCGGAGCGGTCGGATGCCTTGTTGAGGGTCAGGTCGTAGACCGCGCGATGCGCCTGCAGCGCCGGAACGGCAAAGGCGGGAGCCACCAGGAACAGCGCTGGCACAAGGATGGCAGGGAATGCTAGGCGCTTTGCGCGCATATGGTGCTCCGATCGTCGCGGCTGATGGCAGGCCGCAGGGAAAGATGGTCCAGCTTAAAAAAAGTCGTGGCGGAAGCGAGGCAAAAATAGCAATTTCGGCCCGGCTCGCGCTGCGTCTTCAAGCAATAGGGAAATACGATGAGTGAAACAATCGAAAAGCGGCTAAGCGATCTCGGCGTCACGATTCCGGCCGCCGCCGCGCCGGCCGCCAACTACGTGCCCTATTGCCGGACCGGCAATCTGCTGTTCACGGCGGGGCAGTTGCCGCTCGAGGACGGCAAGCTGCAGGCGAGCGGCCTGCTCGGCCGCGACGTCGATACGGCGGCCGGCAAGGAAGCCGCAAAATACTGCGCCATCAACATCCTGGCGCAGGCCAAGGCAGCGCTCGGCGATCTCGGGAAGATCCGGCGCCTGGTCAAGATCACCGTCTTCGTCGCCTCGGCGCCCGACTTCGTCGAGCAGCATTTGGTCGCCAACGGCGCTTCCGATTTCCTGGTCGCGGTACTGGGCGAAAACGGCAAGCACGCCCGCTCCGCCGTCGGTACCGCCTCGCTGCCGCTCAACGCGGCGGTGGAAATCGAAGCGATCTTCGAAGTCGAATGAGCCGGACTGACATCATGACCGATCTTTCCTGGCTGACCGCCCGGCCCGTGGCCCACCGCGGCTTCCACGACATGAACAAGACGCGCTGGGAGAACACGCTGTCGGCCTTCGCAGCCGCCGCCGAGCGCGGCTACGCGATCGAATGCGACGTGCATCTCTCGTCGGACCGCGTTCCCGTCATCATCCATGATGGCGACCTCAAGCGGCTGACCGGCGAGGACGGCTTCGTCTGGCAGCGCACGGCGGCGGAGCTCTCGGCGCTCAGGGTCGGCGGCACGGCCGATCATGTGCCGACGCTGCAGCAGGCGCTCGACCTGATCGACGGCCGCGTGCCGCTGGTGGTCGAACTGAAGGGCACGCCGGGCTACGACC
>NZ_RZOS01000382.1:0-5638 GCF_004022605.1 Mesorhizobium sp. M4B.F.Ca.ET.089.01.1.1 | reverse complement strand
GGTGCTGAACAAGGCGACGGCTTGCCGGTGCGCGTCGGTCTGCATCTTGATGTATGCTTGGTCGAATGCCTTGCCGCTGGCGCGCTTGAGTTCGTCCAGCAGCTGCTGCTCCTTGGGCTGCAGCGCGGGCCCGGCGGGCTTGATCGAGGCGGTGGTCTGGCCCTGGCTCAGCGCCGCCTTGAAATCCTCGCCCGCCTTGGTGTGGTCGGCGATCATCTCTCTGGCGAAGGCCCTGATGTCGTCGGAGGAGGCCTTCTCCTCGGCCAGCCTGCTCGACTGGATCTCGAATTCGTTGGCGTTGGGCACGGTGGTGACGAAGGTCGGCGTGTCGATCTTGCTGTCGGCAAGCATGGGCGCGACCTGGTTCGTCGATTGCGCCAGAGCGGCCGGCGCGCCGGCCAGCAGGGCTGCGACGGTCGCGGTCAGAAGGGTTTTCATCTGATGTCTCCGATCCGGAACGGTCCCTCCGGCATTTCCAACGCGGCATCGGCGGCGGGGTTGCGTTGAATTAGCCTGCACACCGACCCAGATCTCCTGCATGCTTGTCCTGCCTGGCTGCCAGACTGGAATGAAGACAGTGCCCGACGAGATCGACCTCCGCTGCCCTGAAATTGTCGCCGACAACGCCGCCAAGGGTCTCAGGCTGCGCAAGCAGTTCGGCCGCGGCGGCACCGAGATCGGCGTGGCGCGGGCCACGGAACTGAAGAACCGGGAGAAACTGTCGCCGTCGACGATCCGGCGCATGGTCAGCTATTTCGCCCGCCACGAGGTCGACAAGCGCGGCAAGAATTACGGCAATGAGCAAAATCCGTCTGCGGGCTACATTGCCTGGCTGTTATGGGGCGGCGACGAGGGCCGCGCCTGGGCGCTCGAGATCAAGCGCAGGATCGGCAACGCGCCGGATATCTGACCAGGGATAGCTGAAGGAAGACATGGCGAAAGGAAGACATGGCGAAGCGGGCCCCGAACCCGCCTCGGGACCCGCCGTGGAGTGGCTGACACATGCCGGCGCAACCGCTCCGATGCCGCGCGAAACTGTCGACCCCCCGATCGGTGCGCGGCATGACGCAGGGTTAGCATTTGCGCGCGGCGGCTTATGTGAAGCGGTTCACAAACTGTCCCGTTTCCCGGTGCAAAGCGTGACGGGCCGCCTGGAAGCAGCACCCTACCCTTCCCAGTCGACCGGCATCATGCCCAGCCGCTCGTAGAGCCGGAGGGCGGCGGCGTTCTCTACCGTGTTGGTCTTGAGATCGACATGGGCCGCGCCCCGCTCGCGGAAGGCGATGAAGGCGTGCCGCATCAGCGCCTCGCCGATGCCGCGGCCGCGCGCTTGCGGATGGACGGCGAGATCCTTGACGAAAGCCGTCGCCCAGCAAAGGGCTGCTCCCGCCAGCAGGCCTCTGGCGTCGATGACCAGGAAGCAGAGAGCCGGATCGAACTCGGCGTCGCCGGAGATGCGCGGCCACCATTCGTCGAACGGCCCGTCCGTGCCGTCGTCGAACACTTCGGTGAGCAGCGCATGCAGGGGCCGCGCATCTGCGGGCTCGAAGCCGCGCATGACAAAGCCTTCCGGCCAGTGCGGCGGCGGCAGATCGTCGTCGAGGGTCTTGCGCAGCCGGATGTCGTCAGGCGCCGGCGGACGCGGCATCGCGCTCAGGCGTCGGGCTGCAGGCGGCGCCGCGCACGGTCGACACCGAGGCCGGTCGCTTCCAGCATGCCCCTGCGCTTGGCGTCGTAGTAATAGCCGCTCTGGTAGAGCCGGTCGGCGCGCTTTTCATCGCCCCCCGACACCAGCCAGGCGCCGCGCAAATATTTGACCGCATATTTGAGATTGGTCTCGGCGTCGAACAGGCCGCTCGCCGGCCCGTCATAGCCCATGCCGCGCGCCGTCGCGTGCTTGATCTGCATCAGCCCCCAATGGCCGTGATTGTAGGCTTTCGGGTTGAAGGTGCTCTCGCGGTTGACGACATGGCGCACGAGATCGATGGGCACCTCGTAGAGCGCGGAATATTTTTCGATCAGCCGCTCGATCTCGGCGCGTGGCCCGGTGGCGTGCGGCTCGGGCTCGCCTGGCGGCGCTAGCAGCGCCGGGTTCTGCGGCACGACATAGGCGACCTGCTGGACGCCGGGCATCGTTGCCGCCTTCACCGCCTGGCCGGTGACGGGCATGGCCATCGCGGCCGTTGCATAGGCCGGCGCCTGCTTGATCGATCCCGGGCTGAGCGGCGAGGTGCCGGCCATCACGGCCGGCTGCGCGGCAAGCGGCGTCGATCCGGCGAAAGCGGCTGGCTGGGCCGGCGGCGGCAAGGGCTCGCCCGGCGTCGCCATGCCCGGCGTTGCCAGGTTCGCATCGGCGGGCAGCGCCGCCACCTGCACCGGAACAAGGCCGGAGGGCTCGGGCAGCACCGCCCCCGTTTCCGGCAGCGCGACGGTCGGCGTGTCGTCCTCGGCGGCAGGGGTCGCGGCCGCCGCCAGGGCAGGCGCGGCCTTCATCTGCGAGGTCGAGGTGCAACCGCTCAGGCCAGCCGCGCCCACGAGCACGCCGATCGCGGTGAGGATGATTTTGGTTGCCAAGCCCTGCAGGTCCGATTGTCGGTTGTTAAGAAGTCCTTACACCAGCGATTCTTCGTGGGCAATCTGGGCCATCCGGCGGTTTTCGGGTGGCGGGAGCCGGTGCAAACTGCGATATTGTTCCCTATCTGTACCGTTCATGTCCCCGTTTTTCGCCGTTTGCGGAAAGGAACACGTCATGGAAACCACGCAAGCGATCACGGCCGGCCACGCAGTGTTAGAAACAGTGATCGGCTTCATGGGCATCGCCTGGAGCGAGAAAGGCCTGATCCGGCTCTGCCTGCCCGAACGCAGCCGCGAGGCGGTCGAGCGCCGGTTGTTCCGCCATGGCGGCGTTTCCCGCTCCACCGAGCAGCCGAAATGGGTGGTGGACCTGATCGCCTCGATCAAGGCCTATGCCGCCGGCGAGGACGTCGATTTCTCCGGCGTGCCGGTCGATCTTGCCGGCGTCGACGATTTCCGCCTCGCCATCTATGACGCGGCGCGCAAGCTCGGCTTCGGCGAGACCACCACCTATGGCGAGCTGGCGACGCGCGCCGGCCATCAAGGGCTGGCTCGCGAAACCGGGGCGGCGCTTGGCGCCAACCCGGTGCCGCTGGTCATCCCGTGCCACCGCATCCTTGCCGCCGGCGGCAAGATCGGCGGCTTCTCGGCGCCGGGCGGCTCGACCACCAAGGAAAAGATGCTGGCCATGGAAGGCGTGCGTCTCGGCCCGCCGCCCTCGGCGCAGGTCTCGTTCGGCTTTTGAACCCGGCCTGCAGGCCAGCCTTGCCTGAATGTCGCCGGACCTCAGTCCGATTGCAGGAAACGGCGACGGAACCGCCGATCGAAGTCCGGCCGCTTGCAGACGAAGACCGGGCAGGATTTCGCATCGGCGCTGGGCACGTAGGCGCGCTTCCTCACCTCGCCCAGGTCGCAGAAGCGCTCGTCCCTGACGTAGCGGTCATAGAGCGGCAGCCCCGGCACGCGCGTCGACTGGTAGCGCAGGATGACCGCGCCCTGGCGCGCGATGGTCGCCTGCACCCTGTCGCAGCTCATGCGGGTCGGGTCGTAGCGCGAGATCGCCTGCGCCTCGGCGGCCACCAGAGTCATCAAGGCGGCAAGCAGTATGGTCTTCATGATCCTCTCCCAAACCCTGCGCCCGAGACCTGCTCGTTCCTCCCTCGCGGCGCACGCCAGAAGCGAATTTTTCACGCGATTGGGGCGGCCGTTGGGCGACAGCGCAATCATGGCTTTCTCACACAGTCTTGTTTTCAACGCAAAATCCGCCTATATGCATCGCATTGATATTTCGGCCGATCGATCGGGCCTCGCGATCTTCGCGTTTGCTGACGTCTATCTCCAAAATTTCGATACCACCGGCTGGACCTGGTCCGGTCAAACTAAAGCAAATGTGAAGGATACTTCGAATGGCAACTGGTACGGTCAAGTGGTTCAACGCCACCAAGGGCTTCGGCTTCATCCAGCCCGACGCGGGCGGCGCGGACGTTTTCGTCCACATCTCCGCTGTCGAGCGCGCTGGCCTGTCGACCCTCGTTGAAGGCCAGAAGATCAACTTCGAGATCGAGCAGGACCGCCGCACCGGCAAGTCCGCTGCTGGGTCTCTGAGCAAGGCAGCCTGATTTAGCAACAGCGCGCGCCGGACGAAGGTTCGGGGCGCGCGGCAAGTCACGGATGTACTGACGGTCGCGCGAGAAGCGCGCCGGAGCGGAAAGACCCGACAAGCTGGAACAGCAGATAGCTGCCAGCCCGGCCGTACGGTCCCGATCAGGCTACCGGAATGGGAAGGCGGGATTTATCCCGCCTTTTTATTTGCCCGCAGTTCAGAAGACTGGCGAAACGCCGAAGCTGCATCCTTCTCCCCGTTCACGGGGAGAAGTGCCCGGCAGGGCGATGAGGGGCGGCGCGACGCTGCGGAATTCGCTTCCTTGGCGCAGCAGCACAGCAATTCAAACACAAAAGTTGGCGCCGCCCCTCATCTGGCTGCCGCCATCTTCTCCCCGTGAACGGGGAGAAGGACGCCTTCGCTGAAGCTTTCGCCAATCGCCACCGTCACATAGGACATGCACCATCGGCCGAAGGCCGCAAGCCCGACTGGGCGTCGCGCCTGTTGGCGCGCCCCGTCCGGAGCAGCCGCGAAGCGGCGACGGCGTGAGGACGAAACTAAGGCAGCCACGCCAGCGGCACGTGCCCCTTGTCCGCTTCGACCCGCTTCAGCCATGCGGCAACCGCAGGATAGGCGTCGAGCTGGAAGCCGCCCTTCTCGGCGGTATGCGTATAGGCATAGAGCGCGATATCGGCGACGCTGTATGCATCGCCGGCGAAGAAGGCGTTGGCTTCCAGATGCCTGTTCATCACGCCGAGCGCCTTGTTGCCGCGCTCCAGCGTCGATGCCAGCCGTTCCGGCGTCGCGTCCCTGGCGCGCTCGGGAAAGGTGAGCAGCGCCTTGCGCACGGCGATGTAGGGCTCGTGGCTGTACTGCTCGAAGAACAGCCACTGATAGGCGAGCGCCCGCTGGTAGCGGTCGGCCGGCAGGAAGCGCGTGCCCTCGGCGAGATAGAGCAGGATGGCGTTGGATTCGGCGATCCGCCTACCGTCGTCGAGCTCGAGCAGCGGCACCATGGCGTTGGGATTCTTGGCGACGAAATCGGCCTTGCGGGTGTCGCCGGTATGCGAGCTCACCTCGACATTGGTGAAGGCAATGCCGAGCTTGGCCATCAACAGGCGCGGCTTGTAGCAATTGCCGCTGTCGATCATGCTGTAGAGTATCATCGGGTCTCCTTCCGGCTCGCGGCAATATCGCGCGGCGGAAGCCGCCTCATCCAGTGATTTGTTTTGGCCTGAACATCAGCGCCGCTGATGCAACGGCACGACCTTGCTTTCGGCGCCGAGCAGCGCCTCGATCGACAGCGGCTCCTCGTTGAAGATCGTGCCGGCTAGCGCCGGGCGGGCGAGATGATAGCCCTGCAAGAAGTCGACGCCGCCATCGAGCGCGACGCGAAGATGCACGGCCTGCTCGATGCCCTCGACCAGCACCTTGGCGCCGCGGTCGTGCAGGGTCGAGACC
>NZ_RZOS01000381.1:0-5660 GCF_004022605.1 Mesorhizobium sp. M4B.F.Ca.ET.089.01.1.1 | reverse complement strand
GAACTAGGCTGGTATGTCCTATCTAGCATGAAGCCGCCTGGGGCAACCCGGCGGCTTTTTTGTTTGAGCGGAGATAATCTCCCCCCTTGAGGGGGAGATGTCGCCAAAGGCGACAGAGGGGGTCGGTTCGACTGGGCTCGACTTTCTTGCGGACGACAGATGGCGTTGGAGCTTCACGCGAAGCGACCCCCTCTGCCTGCCGGCCATCTCCCCCTCAAGGGGGGAGATTATTCCAAGCCGACGAAGCTCTCTTCCTCAACCACCTCGACGCCGCCCAAGCGAAACGGCGCGAATGACGCCCGGTGCAACCTTGCCACCGGGCCGTGCGCTTCGATCGCGGTGCGGTGGCGGACCGTTGCGTAGCCCATATGCACCTCGAAGCCGTAGCGCTCGTGGTGACCGCCGCAGCCGCACATCATGCGGTCGCGCATCACCTTGGCGACGATCGAGGCGGCGGCGATCGACTGCGAGCGCTGGTCGCCCTTGATCAGCGCGCGTCCTTCGCAAGCGAGACCGGGCGGCACGTCGCGGCCGTCGGCCAGTGCCAGCTTCGGCCGCAGCGACAGGCCTGCGACGGCACGGCGCATCGCTTCGAGGCTGGCCTTCAATATGTTGCTGCCATCGATGCCTTCGGCGCTGATCGAGGCCATCGACACGCCGAGCGCCGAGCCCAGGATCCTGGCGAACAGCGCTTCACGCTGCAGATGGGTGAGGCGCTTGGAATCGTCGAGCCCCTCGGGAATGTTGGCGGGGTTGAGCACCACCGCCGCCGCGACGACCGGACCGGCGAGCGGTCCGCGCCCGGCCTCGTCCATTCCCGCCACCGGCCACAATCCGTCGGCCATCGCCTTCGTCTCGATGGAGAAATCGGGTTTCTCGACGATTTCGAAGAGAAGCGGAGAATCGGAACGCGCGCGAGCCATGGTGCGGCGAGGTTCGCATCGGCTCCGATTCTCCGCAAGTCCCTCCGGGTCGGGGTGGGCGCGGACCGGGAGGGCACCGTCTCAAGGCCGGGGGACAGCCGGACGGGGTTCTTCTCGCGCCAGCCGGCGGTGGCCGGCGCGAGACCTTCAAAGCAGCATCAACTGCTCGGTGGCGTTGGCTGCGGCGACGAACTGGTCGGTCCTGAGCTGCCGCCGCTCGGCGTTGAGCCCGAGCCGCTTGGCGGTGATCTCGAAACGGCGGCCGATCTGCCAGGCATAGGGTCCGGCGCCCTTCATGCGCTTGCCCCATTCCGAATCGTAGTCCTTGCCGTCGCGCATCGAACGGATCAGCGACATCACGTGCCGGTAGCGGTCCGGATAATGGCGCAACAGCCAGTCCTTGAAGATCGGCGCCACCTCCAGCGGCAGCCGCAGCACGACATAGCCTGCTTCGCGCGCGCCGGCGGCGCGCGCCGAATCGAGGATGCGCTCCATCTCCGGATCGGTCAGGCCGGGGATGATCGGCGCGACCATGACGGAGGTGGGAATGCCGGCGTCGGAGAGCTGCCGGATCGCCTCCAGCCGCTTGGTCGGCGTCGACGCGCGCGGCTCCATCGTTCTCGCCAGCATGCGGTCGAGCGTCGTCACCGACAGCGCCACCTTGGCGAGCCCGCGTTCGGCCATGCGCGACAGGATGTCAATGTCGCGCGTCACCAGCGCCGACTTGGTGACGATGCCGACCGGATGGCCGCGCGCCTCCAGCACTTCGAGGATCTCGCGCATGATCCGGTACTGCTTCTCGATCGGCTGGTAGGGATCGGTGTTGGTGCCGATGGCGATGGTGCGCGGCTGGTAGCCGGGCTTCGACAGTTCCTTGTCGAGCATGCGCGCCGCATCAGGTTTGGCGAACAGCTTCGATTCGAAATCGAGTCCCGGCGACAGGCCCATGAAGGAATGCGTCGGCCTGGCAAAGCAGTAGACGCAGCCATGCTCGCAGCCGCGATAGGGGTTGATCGAACGATCGAAGGAGATGTCGGGCGACTCGTTGCGCGTGATGATGGTGCGCGGCCTCTCCACCTGCACCTCGGTCTTGAACGGCGGCAGTTCCTCCAGCGAATTCCAGCCGTCGTCGAACACATGCCGGCTGACCGGCTCGAAGCGGCCGGACGGATTAATGCCGGCGGAACGGCCGCGATTGCGGTCGGGCCGCACGCGCATGCCGCTCTGCTCGATCATCGCATTCGCCATCTCGGCTCTCCCGGCTCCGAAGGCTGCAATGTCGGCACGCACGATCTGTTCCATTTTCGCCCTCTCCCAAGGACTGTCAGCAGGCTGTCGAATCGCTCTGTTCATGAAACTATTCCTATTTTCTTGAAGAGAACAAAGCAAGAACTTTTTGTGCCGCGATGCAAAAACTGGCGCATAGCGCGGCTTTCCGCTATTCGGCTGGCAATGCTCACCGTTCTCATCGAAACCCTGAATGACGAAGAGGGCCTTGCCCGCACGCTCGCCTCGCTGATCGGCGGCGCGGTCGAAGGCGTGGTGCGCGAGGTCGTCGTCTGCGACACCGGCTCGACCGACCAGACGCACCGCGTTGCCGACCATGCCGGCTGCCACTATATCGCCGGCGGCATCGCCGCCGGTATCCGGCAGGCAAAGGGCGACTGGCTGCTGTTGCTGGAGCCCGGCGCGCGGCTGTCGGACGGCTGGATCGACGAGGTCGTGGCCCACACGGCGAGGGCCACCATGCCGGCGCGTTTTTCACGCGCGCGCGGCAGCCGCGCGCCGTTCCTGGCCAGGGTCTTTTCCGGCAACCGAGCGCTGGCCGAGGGGCTGGTCATCAGCAAGCGCCAGGCCACGGCGCTCGCGAAAAGCGCCCGCAGCGCCGAAGCCATCGCGCGCGGCCTGGCAACGAAAAGACTCGACGCGGAGATCTGGGTCGCGCCGCCGAAGTGATTTTTCCAGCGTTTTTGGGGGGAGAAGGAGCGCCGACAAGAACCTTGCCTCGCTCGGCAAGTACCATTTCGATCTCGACGACTGGCGGATGCTGAAATTCTTCTTCTACCTGAAGCCCTGCGATGCCGGCACCGGCCCGCATGTCTATGTGCGCGGCAGCCACAAACGCCGCAGCCTAAAGCACCAGCTGACGCTGCTTGTCGGCCATCCGGCGGATGAGGTGCTGAAGGTCTATGGCGACGACTGCCCGGTCACGCTCACTGGTGAAGCAGGTCTCGGCTTCGTCGAGGATCCGTTCGGTTTCCACATGGGCACGGTGCCTTCGCGCACGCCGCGGCTGATGATGGACGTCGGCTTCGGCGTCTCGCGCCCTTCGCGCCGGCGCTTCCACGGCGAGCCGGTCATCCGCTGAAGCGGCGACGCCGTCAGGCGGTCACCCGGCCTTGCCGCGTTTCAGGTGCTCGTCCAGGCGCGGCATGATCTCGACGAAGTTGCAGGGCATGTGACGGTAGTCGAGCTGCGCCTTGATGATGCCGTCCCAGGCGTCCTTGCAGGCGCCGGGCGAGCCGGGCAGCACGAAGACGAAGGTGGCGTTGACGACGCCGCCGGTCGCCCGGCTCTGGATCGTCGAGGTGCCGATCTTGTCGTAGGAGATGCGGTGGAACACTTCGGAAAAGCCGTCCATGCGCTTTTCGAAGATCGGTTCCAGCGCTTCCGGCGTCACGTCGCGGCCGGTGAAGCCGGTGCCGCCCGTGGTGATGACGACATCGACGCCTTCGTCCTTCGACCAGCCGAGCACCTTGTCGCGGATATTCTCCCGGTCGTCGGTGACGATGTCGCGCGCGGCGAGGATGTGGCCGGCCTCCGCGATGCGGTCGGCCAGCGTCTGCCCGGATTTGTCGTCGACGAGGCTGCGCGTGTCCGAAACCGTCAGCACCGCGATGCGCACGGGGATGAAGGGGCGGCTCTCGTCAATCTTGGCCATGGGCGTCGGCCTCCATGCTTCGCGTCGCGGCGACGAACCAGTCGGGATGGCGGCGCCTTATGTCGAGCGCCGCGCGCTTGGCGACATTGCCGGTCTCGAACAGGCCGAAGCAGGTGGCGCCAGAGCCCGACATGCGGGCAAAGCCGGCGTCGGCCTTCCTCAGCGCCTTGAGCGCTTCGCCGATCGCGGGCTGGATGGCGCGGGCGGCGGGCTCGAGGTCGTTGCGCGTCGCCTCCAGCCAGTTGCGGATGGTATGGAAATCGAGCTTGCCGGGCAGCGGCGGCAGCGCCTCGTTGTCACGGCTGGCCAGCGCCTTGAAAACCTCCGGCGTGGAAACCGCGATGCCCGGATTGACCAGCACCAGGGCGAGCGCGGGAAAGCCTTCGACCGCGGAAATCTCGTCGCCGACGCCGCGCGCGATCAGCGGCCTTGCCGCCAGGCACATCGGCACATCTGCTCCAAGCGACAGGCCGATCCGCGCCAGCTCGGCATCGTCGATGTCGAGCCGCCATGTCTGGACCAGTCCGCGCAGCACGGCGGCGGCATCGCTGGAGCCGCCGCCGACGCCGGAGGCGACCGGCAGGTTCTTTTCCAGATTGATGGCAACAGGTTGCGTGTCAAGCGATCCCGCTTCGCGGCGCAGTGCCTCGCGCGCCTTCACCACCAGATTGCTGTCGTCCGCTGGAACCGCAGGGGCGTATTTGCCTGAGATGGACAACCGGTCGGTCTCGGTCGGCTCGATCTCGACCCGGTCGCCGAAGCGGGTGAACACGGCGAGGCTTTCAAGCAGATGATAGCCGTCGGCGCGCCTGCCGGTGACATGCAGCGCAAGGTTGATCTTGGCAGGGGCAAGCCACGTGCCGGCTTGCGTCCCGGCATCCAACGTGTCGGTTGCTGACGAGATGGCGTTCAGTCCTTGGCCAGCCGGTATTCGCCGGTCTTCGGGTCCTTGACCAGCGTCCCCATGGTGCCGTTTGCCGCTTGTTTCTCGGTACGTCGGATCTTGGCCGTCACGCGCTCGGCTTCGCGGATGAAAGCGCGATAGCCGAAATAGGCGGCGGCGCCGATAACGACGAAGAAAATGATCTGCGGCATCCCAAAACTCCTCCCTCGAATAGGCGGCGAATGCGGCCGGTCGGGTCGGTCAAGCGGATATGCTAGACGCTTTCACCGCTTTTTCAAAGCCCGAAGCGCGCCCACAGCGCGCGCTCTTCCGCCGCATCGACGACGCCGCTGGCTGCGGCGGCCGCGATGTCGGGCGCCGAAAAGCGCGAGCCGAACAGGCCGAAGCGGCCGAACAGGCCGCGCGGCACGGTGATCAGCTTCAGCTGGGTCTTCGCCCCGAAGCGGGTCTTCAGAACGCCCCGCATGTCGCCCAGCGCGTCGACGAGGCCGAGCTCGAGACCCTTCTTGGCGGTCCAGAACAGGCCGGTGAACAGATCAGGATCGTCCTTCAGCCTGGTGCCGCGCCGCTCCTTGACGAGGTCGATGAAGGTCTCGTGCACTTCAAGCTGCAGCGCCTTCAGCCGCTCGACATCTTCCTTCTTCTCCGGCTTGAACGGGTCGAGCACCGCCTTGTTCTGGCCGGCGGTGTGGACACGCCGCTCGATGCCGATCTTTTTCATCAGCTCGGGAAAACCGAACGAGGCGGAGACGACGCCGATCGAGCCGACGATCGAGGACGGATCGGCGAAGATCTCGTCGCCGGCGACCGCGATCATGTAGCCGCCGGAGGCGGCCACGTCCTCGACGAACACCAGCACCTTCTTGTTCTTCTCCACCGCGAGGTCGCGGAT
>NZ_RZOS01000380.1:0-5661 GCF_004022605.1 Mesorhizobium sp. M4B.F.Ca.ET.089.01.1.1 | reverse complement strand
CAGCTCGGACTGGCCCGGCGCATATTCGGAAATCACCGTCTCGGCCGGAATGCCCTGCGCTTTTGCCGCGGCGTAGATGTCGGAAAACAGCGGCTCCATGCCGTGCAAATGGTCAACCGAATAGACCTCGGTCTTGGCCGAGCGGCGCCCGTCGAGAACGGCATGCGCCGGCTGCACCTTGCCGTCGGCATCGCGCTCATTGGCGAGAAGAAAAAATTCGAGCTCGAAGGCGCCGGCCGGATGCAGGCCCTTGGCCGCCAGACGCTCGACCTGCCGCTTGAGCGCCAGACGGGGATCGGAGCTCATCGGCTGGCCGTCGAGATGGTACATCGCCATCAGCACCTGGCCGCGCGGCGGGCTGGTGCCGTGCAGCGGTACCAGCGTGCCGGGGATCGGCCATGCGCGGAGGTCGCCGTCGCCGGTGTCCCAGACCAGGCCGGTCTCGTGCACGTCCTCGCCGGTGATGTCGAGGCCGAGGATCGAGATCGGCAGGTGCCGGCCGCCCTCGAAAATGCCCATCAACTCGTGCCGGCGCACGATCTTGCCGCGGCCGATGCCGTTGGCGTCGGTCAAGACGATGTCGAATGCCTCGATTTCGGGATGGGCGTCGAGAAAGGCTTTCGCCTCGGTGGGCGTCGAGCCCGAAGGTGAGGTCATGATGGAACTCTGCTTTGGCAGGCCGCCGATCTTCCAGCCGCTTGTCTCATGCCACTTGTCTCATGCCGCTTGTCTCATGCCGCAAGCCTTGCCGCAACGGCGGCGAAAGCGGCGATCAGCCGGTTGATCTGGGCCGCCGTCGTGGCCGGCGAGATCAGCATCATGTTGTGGAAGGGCGCGATCAGCACGCCCTGGTTGACCAGCGCCACATGAATGGCGGCTTCCAGCTCCGGCGCATGCGCCGCCTCCGCCTCGCCGCCGTTGCGCAACGGGCCCGGCGCGCAGATGAATTCGACGCGGGCGCCGACGCGGGCGACATGCCAGGGCAGACGGCAGCGGTCGATGACGGCGGTCAACCCGGCATCGAGCCGCCGCGCCAGCCGGCCCATGCGGGCATAGGCCGCCTCGGTCATCACCTCTTCGAGCGCCGCGCGCATCGTGGCGAATTGCAGCGGGTTGGCCGACAGCGTCGTGCCCATGCCGGAATAGCCGGGCTCCTTGGTCCGGTTGTAGGCGGCGTAGCGGCTGGCGATCTGGTCGCTCAGGCCCCAGACGCTCGCCGGCACGCCGCCGGCCACCGGCTTGCCGAGGACGAAGAGATCGGGTTCCAGCCCGTGCTTCTTGGTGTAGCCGCCGGGACCGGTGGAGATGGTGTGCGTCTCGTCGATCAAAAGCAGCGTGCCGGCGGCGCGGGTGAGGCGCCGCAGCGCGTCGTGGAAGCCCGGCTCGGGCAGCACCATACAGGAGTTGGTCAGCACTGGCTCGGTGATGACGCAGGCGACATCCCTGTCGGCGAGCGCCGCTTCCAGCGCGGCGATGTCGTTGAATTCCACGATCTTCGTTGCCCGCGTCAGATCGCGGAACTCGCCTGCCAGGCCCGGCCGGTTCACTGGCTTGCCGTCGACCAGCCGCACCATCGTCTCGTCGACCGAGCCGTGATAGCAGCCGTTGAAGACCAGTATCGTCTCGCGCCCAGTCACCGCGCGGGCGACGCGCAGCGCAAAACGGTTGGCGTCGGTCGCGGTGGTGGCGATCTGCCAGAACGGCAGCCCGAAACGCTCCTGGAGCAGCGGGCCGATGGCAAGGGCATCCTCGCTCGGCAGCATATAGGTCAGGCCGCGCCCGGACTGGCGGCGGATGGCGCGGGCGACCGGCGGCGGAGAATGGCCGAACATCGAACCGGTGTCGCCGAGGCAGAAATCGTCGAGCCGGTTGCCGTCGATGTCGGTGATGGTGGCGCCCCTGGCGCTGCCGACAAGGATCGGAAACGGCGTCGGCCAATCGTTCATCCAATGCATCGGCACGCCGCCGAAAAAGCCGGGCAGACCGTTGCCGGCCTTGGCCTCGGATTTCGGCCGTGCCTTGCGGAAAACCTCAGCCTCCGTGTCGCGCAGCATGGCAATACGGTCGCGGCTGATGCCGCCGATCGACGTCTTTGAATGGCTGGTTGAATGCATGAAGGCCCCTCTCGCCATTCACTGTAGACAATCGCCGTCTCAAACCGCAATTGGCCGCCTGCTTGCCGTGCATTGGTTCAGCGGCAGCCGGCTGGCGCTTGACCTCGAGGCAAAGCCCGGCATCAATAAGGGCGTGGCTTGGTTCTGGGGGAGAAAAATGCGGGCGATCATTTGCACTGCGACATTGCTTCTGTCGGCTGGCTCGGCCCTTGCGAGCGGCGGCATCTGGTGCTCCGCCGAGGATGCGGGGGCAATATTCCAGGTCGAGGCCGGCGTCACCAGGGGCATGGGCGGGCCGACGTTCAATTTTCGCGGCGATCTCGAAATTCTCGGCAGGCCTGCCGGCGACAGCCTGCGCAAGACCGTCTTCGAGGATTCCAACCTGACGCAATACTGGCTCGACGGCGAGGAATTGCGGCTGAACATCTATCGCGAGCACGAAGTCGCTGAACATATCAACTCGGTCGAACTGACGATCCTGACCAAGACCAGCGACGAAGGCGTCTATGACGGGCGCTATACGCTCGCCATCTACGACGCCGCGGCGGATACGGACCAGGACGGCAAGCCGGTTGAAGTCAAAGGCAAAGTATCCTGCGGGGCAGAATAGCCGCGGCTATGCGGAAATATCGATGACGCCGCAGTCGCCAGCGGCGCTGCCGAAGACGACGCGGCGCTCTTGCTTATCCCACATCATCGCGGTGATGGCGCCCTTGCCCGGGCGGCGCAGCAGCACTTCCTTGGCGTCGGCGAAGCGCACCGCCATCACCATGCCGTCGTCATAGCCGATCGCCACCACATCCTGGCTCGGATGGCAGGCGACTGTGGTCACCATGGCGTTGCCGCGCGTGCCGAGCTCCAGCGGTGCCTTGCCCATCGGTCCGTCTTTGCCGGTAAACGGCCAGACGATCGCCGCCGGCGCGCCCGAGCTCGCCAGCCATTTGCCCTTCGGCGCCCATGACAGGCTTTTGACCTTTGCCGGATAGCCGCTCATGCGCATGTGCTTGCCGTCGGCGAGCTTCCAGCCGTGCAGCGCGTTTTCCTGCATCGTGGTGACGAGGAAGGCGCCGTCCGGCGAGAAGGTGATGCCGGTATGGGCGCCGGCCCATTCGAGCTCCACTGGCTTGCCCTCGGCGGCGGGGAAATGCAGCGTCGCGCCATTGTAGCGGGCGACGCCGAAGCGCATGCCCTTGGGCGAGAAGGCAAGTCCCTCGACCGAGCGCGGGTGGGCGAATTCCTTGGTCCTGCCGTCGGCGAAGCGCACGAAGGCGGTCTTGCCCGAAGCAAAGGCAATCGCGCCCTGCGGGCCGGCGGCGATGCTGGTGATCCATTTCCTGCCGGCGCTCGCCAGTTCCTCAACGTTGCCGCCCGCGGTGATCGAAAAGACCTTGCCGTCCTCGCCGCCGGTGATCAGCCGGTCATTGGCGGCATCGTGAAAGGAGGCAAGCAGTCCGTCATTGGCCTGAACGGTCTTATGGCCGTTGTCGAGGCGGTGGATTGTGCCATCGGCGAGCGCGAAATGCGGCACATCGCCGAGGAAGACGGCGGCGACGCAATGGCCTTCGAGATCAAGCGGGGCGACAGTGGGCATGGCTATCTTTGTCTGGTGAAAGTGCAGAAGGCGGCTTACTCGACGTTTGTACGTCCGGCAACCATGAGGGGGATATTCGCCAGCGATGGCGCCGCCCCTCATTGTCCTGCCGGACATTTCTCCCCGTATAGTGACGGGGAGAAAGAGGGCTGTCGCGGATGATCTCGCCAATCTTCAGCGCTACAGAATAGGCGTCGACATCGCGGCCAGCCTTCTTCTCCCCGTCACTATACGGGGAGAAATGTCCGGCAGGACAATGAGGGGCGGCGCCAACGGTTGGAAATTGTCGCTACAGAATGCTTGGCAGTGCTTCGATCGCCCCAAGCAGCCTGTCCTCTCCCGAACGTTCAAGCCGCCTGGCAGGCCTCGAAGCTCTTGCGCAGCCGCTCGGCGTCGAGCTCGCGGCCGATGAAGACCAGCCGGCTCTCGTGCTTCTCGCCATCCTTCCAGGCGCGCTGGTGGTCGCCCTCGATGATCATGTGGACGCCCTGGATGACGTAGCGCTCATCGTCGCCTTTCAGCGCGATGATGCCTTTCAGCCGCAGGATGTTGGGGCCTTCCATCTGGGTGATCTTCTCGATCCACGGGAAAAACTTCTTCGGATCCATCTCGCCGCCGCGCAGCGACACCGACTGCACCGTCACGTCATGGATATCGGAAGGATGCGCGTGATCGTGGTGGTGATCGTGGTCATGATCATGGTGATGGTGATCATGGTCATGATCGTGGTGGTCGTGGTCGTGGTCGTGATCATGGTCGTGCGCTTCGAGGAAATGCGGGTCGTTCTCCAGCGCGCGGGCAAGGTCGAAGGCGCCGCGATCGAGCACCTCGGCCAGCGCGACACCGGCGCGCGTGGTACGGTGGATCCGGGCCGACGGGTTGATGGCGCGGATCGTCGCCTCGACCTTGGCGAGTTCGTCCGGCGTGACGAGATCGGTCTTGTTGAGCACCACCACGTCGGCGAAGGCGATCTGGTCCTCGGCTTCCTTGGAATCCTTCAGCCTGAGCGGCAGGTGCTTGGCGTCGACCAGCGCCACCACGGCGTCGAGCTTGGTCTTGGAACGCACATCGTCGTCCATGAAGAAGGTCTGCGCCACCGGCACCGGATCGGCGAGGCCCGTGGTCTCGACGACGATGGCGTCGAAGCGGCCGGGACGGCGCATCAGGCCCTCGACGACGCGGATCAGGTCGCCGCGCACCGTGCAGCAGACGCAGCCATTGTTCATCTCGTAGATTTCCTCGTCGGATTCCACGATCAAGTCGTTGTCGATGCCGATCTCGCCGAACTCGTTGACGATGACGGCATAGCGCTTGCCGTGGTTCTCCGACAGGATGCGGTTGAGCAAGGTCGTCTTGCCGGCGCCGAGGTAGCCGGTCAGCACGGTTACGGGGATCTGCGTCTGCGCTTGGCTCATGTCTTGCCTCGAAAAGTCTTCCTGCCTCGGAAAATCCGGGCTTCGAAAAGGGGAGTGTCGGCTCCATATAGGGTGTGTGCCACGCATTTGCACGCGGCAAACCGATGGGCCAGGCAGCAGGCCGGAAAGGCGCCAGATGTCCGACAAGCGAGCTTCCTTGCCAATCTCCCGGCGCCGGGCGCTCGGCCTGATTGCCGTCACCGCCGGCGGCGGCAGCTTTATGCCGTCCACCGCGCCAGCGGCGCAGGTTTCGTCCTATGCCGGGCTTGCCCTTTTCGATGCCGGCGCCGGCGTTTGCGCCATCACGCCCGAGGCGACCGAGGGGCCGTTTTACTTCGACCCGAAGCTCGAACGCGCCGACATCGCCGAGGGAAAGAGCGGTGTCGGCCTGACTGTGAAGCTGCAGGTGGTCGATGCCACCTGCCGGCCGCTGGCTGGGGCGCGGGTCGATGTCTGGCATTGCGACGCGCAAGGCCACTATTCCGGCTATCCGGGCCAGGGCGACGGCCAGGATGTCGACACGTCAGGCCAGACTTTCCTG
>NZ_RZOS01000037.1:0-24579 GCF_004022605.1 Mesorhizobium sp. M4B.F.Ca.ET.089.01.1.1 | reverse complement strand
CCCCGAATCCTGGCAGGACGGCACGCCGCAGACGACCGCCAGCATCGACATGAAGAAGGCGGTCAAGAACATCCAGCTGATCCTCAACAAGAACGGCTATGAGGCCGGCGGCGCCGACGGCGTGATGGGCGACAAGACCAAGACCGCGATCATGGCCTTCCAGACCGACAACAAGATGAAACCGACCGGCGAGGTCGACGAACAACTGGTCAAGGCGCTGCTGGCGCGCAAATAACGGCAGATGCGTCGCTTCCGCGATGCCTTGCCACACATTTGCCTGTTAACTGATTGAGATGCTTTTTTGTTTCGACGCGGCGGCGGGGTTTGCTCCCCGCCGCCGCGTCGGCGCAAGAAAAAATTGGCTTTTCGGTGCGAGACTGCACGCTGCGGCTGCATCGCCGACAGGCAAACTGATCGAGACTGACGGGTGGGCATCTATCTCCCGATCGCGGAAATTTCCGTCAACGTCTTCGTGCTGCTGGCCATGGGGGCGGCGGTTGGCTTTCTGTCGGGCATGTTCGGGGTGGGCGGCGGCTTCCTCATCACGCCGCTGCTGATCTTCTACAACATCCCGCCGGCGATCGCCGTCGCCACCGGCGCCAACCAGGTCATCGCCTCCTCCTTCTCCGGCGCGCTGTCGCACATGAAGCGCGGCACGCTCGACTTCAAGCTCGGCGGCGTGCTGCTCGCGGGCGGCATCGTCGGCTCGACCGGCGGCGTCTATGTCTTTGCCGTGCCGCGCCGGCTCGGCCAGCTCGATCTCTTCATCTCGCTGCTCTACGTCGCGCTGCTCGGCACCGTCGGCGGGCTGATGCTGGTCGAGAGCGTCAATGCGCTGCGCGCCACCCGCAGCGGCGCCGCACCCGTGCTGAAAAAATCCGGCCAGCACAACTGGATCCACCGGCTGCCGCTGAAGATGCGCTTCCGCGCCTCGAAGCTGTTCGTCAGCGTCATCCCGGTGCTCGGGCTCGGCGCCGGCATCGGCTTCCTGTCGTCGATCATGGGCGTCGGCGGCGGCTTCATCATGGTGCCGGCGCTGATCTATCTCTTGAAAGTGCCGACCAACGTCGTCATCGGCACCTCGCTGTTCCAGATCATCTTCACCTCGGCCTACACCACCCTGGTGCACGCCACCACCAACCAGACGGTCGACGTGATGCTCGCCTTCCTGCTGATGGCGGGCGGTGTCGCCGGCGCGCAATATGGCGCCAAGGCCGGCCAGAAGCTGCGCGGCGAGCAGCTCAGGGCATTGCTGGCAATGCTGGTTCTCGCCGTTGCCATCCGCCTGGCGATCGATCTCTTCGTCACCCCGCCCAATCTCTATTCGCTTTCCGCGGCGGGCCTGAACTGATGGCGGGGTGGAAGGGGTTCGCGGCCGCCGCCTTGCTTCTGCTCGTCGCGGCCGCGTCGCCGACGGCGGCGCAGACCCCGCCGGTCGAAGGCATCCAGATCGGCCTGTCGACCGACGCCGTCTCGATCACGGCCGGGTTTTCCGGCGCCGACCTCACCATTTTCGGGTCGCTGGAAAACCCCGATCCGCTGGTCGCGCGCCAGGGACGCTATGACGTCATCGTCGTGCTCGAAGGCCCGCCACGCCCGGTGGTGGTGCGGCGCAAGGACCGGGTGCTGGGCGTCTGGATCAATCTGGAGTCGGAGACGTTCGAGAATGTGCCGGTGTCCTATTCGGTGGCCACGACGCGGCCGCTGCAGGACATAACCGAACCGAACAGCTACAAGCAGCTGTCGCTCGGCTCGGCCAACCTCTACATGAAGCCCGCCGACGAGACCGACAGCCCGGCGACGATCGAGGAGTTCACCGCCGCGCTGCGCGATCGCAAGAAGGCGACCGGGCTCTACAGCGAAAATGTCGGCGGCGTGCAGTTCCTGTCGCAGAACCTGTTCCGCGCCACGGTCAGGCTGGCGCCCGACGTTCCGGTCGGCACCCACAAGGCGCGCGCCTTCCTGTTCAAGAGCGGCATGTTCATCAAGGAAAGCTCGGCCCAGCTCGAAATCCGCAAATCCGGTTTCGAGCAGTCGATCTTCCGCGTCGCGCACGATTATTCCTTCCTGTACGGCGTATTCGCCGTGTCGCTCGCCATGCTCACCGGCTGGCTCGGGCGGCTCGTCTTCCGCAAGGATTGATACAGACGCGGGAAAGGGGCTTTCCCTTTTCCCGGTTTTGCGATAAATCGCCGCCTCCCAAGTCAGGGGCAAGCACACACATTCATTTTTTGGCAGAGCGGTCCGGCCACCCGGATGACGGCGCGTTTTCCGATGCCGGCGACCCGCTGCGGCGAAACCAATGACAGGAGGCTGCTATGCAATCAGCATTCGGCGGCATCGATTTCGGCACGTCCAATTCCACCGTGGGCCTGATCCGGAACGGGCAGGCGCGACTGGTGGCGCTGGAAGGTGAACAACCTACATTGCCAAGCGCTGTCTTCTTCAACTTCGAGGACGGCCATACCTATTTCGGCCGCCGCGCCATCAGCGACTACACCGACAGCATCGAGGGGCGGCTGATGCGCTCCCTGAAGAGCGTGCTCGGCAGCTCGCTGGCTCACGAGAAGACCCGCATCAAGGCGCGCCTGATCGGCTTCACCGACATCATCGGCTTCTTCATCGCCCATCTGAAGCAGCGGCTGGAAGAGGATGCAGGCTCTTCGGTCGAGACGATCGTGCTCGGCCGCCCCGTGCAGTTCGTCGACGATGACGCCGAGGCCGATGCGAGAGCGCAGGGCGAGCTTGAAAAGGCGGCGCGGGCGCAAGGGTTCAGGCACATCGCCTTCCAGTTCGAGCCGATCGCGGCGGCGCTCGACTACGAACAGAAGGTTGCCCGAGAGGAACTGGCGCTGATCGTCGACATGGGCGGCGGCACGTCCGACTTCTCTGTGGTCCGGGTCTCGCCCGAACGCGCCCGCTCGACCGATCGCAAGGGCGACATCCTGGCCAACCGCGGCATCCATATCGGCGGTACCGATTTCGACCGGCTGCTCAGCATCGCCCATGTCATGCCCGAGCTCGGCTATCTGACGCCGACCAAGGACGGCAAGCGCAACCTGCCTGCGAGCTATTTCATCGATCTGGCGACCTGGCAGCGCATCAATCTCGTCTATACCGCGAAGGCGATGACGGACCTGAGGCAGATCCGCTTCGAGGCCGAGCGCGCCGATCTCGTCGGCCGATTCATCCATATCGTGGAGCACCGCTACGGACACGCGATCGCAGGCCTGGTCGAAAGGGCCAAGATCGCGCTGACGGAGCAGTCCTCAGCCGAGGTGAGGGTCTCGCTGCCCGGCGCACGCTTCGCGCCCGAGATCACGCGCGGCGGCCTGGAGGCGACGATCGGGCACGACATCGAGCGGGTGACCGCGACGGTCCGGCAGACGATCGCCGACGCCGGTGTCGACGCCTCCGCCATAACCGCCGTGTTCCTGACCGGCGGCTCGACCGCGATCCCGCTCGCCAAACGCCAGATCCTTTCGCTGGTGCCGCAGGCCTCCGTCATCGAGGGCGACATGTTCGGCTCGGTCGGGCTCGGGCTGGCGCTGGATGCGCAGCGGAAATTCGCCTGAGACGCTTCTTCCCGATCAGCCCCTGCTCAGCGGCGGCAAGTCCGCTTTTCCGCCCAGATGCGCCCGCAGCGCCATCTGGGCGAGGCTCGGCTGGCGATCGCGGTGGGTGATGATGGCGAAGTCGCGCTTCGGCAGGTCGATCGGCACCGACCGCAAGCTGCCTTCGGCCACGGCGCGGCCGACGACGAGTTCCGAGATGATGGTGGCGCCGGCGCCCGCCTCGACCGCCTGGCGGATCGCCTCGTTGCTGGGCAGGACGAGGAATATCCTGAGATCGGCGAACGGCACCGCCTCGCGGCGCGCGAGGTCTTCCAGCGCCTCGCGCGTGCCGGAGCCGCCTTCCCTGATGATCCAGCGCAGCTCCCCGATATCGGGGTGGCCGCGCCCATGTTCGGCGACTTTCGGGTGCGTGGAGGCGACGACCAGCAGCAGCCGATCCACATCGACCTTGGCGCGCCGCAGGATGTCGGATTCGGTGCGCCCCTCGACCAGGCCGAAATCCGCCGTGCCGTCGAGCACATGGGTCTCGACCTGGCTGGTGTTGCCGATGCTGACATTCAGCCTGACGGCGGGATAGGCCTCGTGGAAGGCGGCCAGCCGGCGCGGCAGCCAGTAGCTGGCGATGGTCTGGCTGGCAGCGATCGACAGGCTGCCGGTGACCGTCTGAGAGACATGCTCCAGCACATTGCTGGCGGCGGCAGCGCGCTCCAGCACCGCCTTGGCCTCGGGCAGGAACCTGCGCCCGGTCTGCGCCAGCTCGATGTTGCGGCCGACGCGGTCGAACAGCCGCACCCCATGCTGCTGCTCGAGCGCGCGGATGGCAGCCGAGGCGGCCGACTGCGAGATGCCCAGAAGCTCGGCCGCCTTGGTCATATGGCCGCGTTCGGCGACGGCGACGAAGATGCGCAACTGTTCAAGGGTCATGCGCAATTAAGAAGCAAAATCGATCGGAATTACAAGAGCAACTTATTAGACAGATCGATTGCTTTGTTCTAAGTTTTCACTGGAAGTTGGAAAAAATTGGCGGCCGCGCCGCAAGAGTTGGAAATGATGGGGCGCTTCAAATCGCTGTTCGCGCACTGGACCCGTGGCCTCAAGCGGCGGCTCGCCAGCGATCGCTACCACCCTGAACAGCACTATATGCGCGGTCCCGGGCCGAAGACGAAAGCCAAGATCGCGAGCCGCCAGAGCATCCGGGAACAATGAGCCACGGCGCGCCGCGCGGCGCAAATTCCGCCCCGTCGCAGCGGCCGCTGGCCGACACGCGCGCGCCCGACGAGGGCGACGGCGTCGACACCTCGCCAGGCGTCTCCGACCGGATCGCCAAGACCACTTGCTATATGTGCGCCTGCCGCTGCGGCATCGACGTCCATATCAAGGACGGCAAGGTCCGCTACATCAACGGCAACAAGGACCATCCGGTCAATCGCGGCGTCATCTGCGGCAAGGGCAGCGCCGGCATCATGCAGCACTACAGCCCGGCGCGGCTGAAGAAGCCGCTGTTGCGCAGCGGCCCGCGCGGCTCGGGCGAATTCCGTGAGATCGAATGGGAGGAAGCACTTTCGATCGCGACCGAGCGGCTCTCGGCGATACGCCGGAGCGATCCCAAGAAGCTCGCCTTCTTCACCGGACGCGACCAGTCGCAATCCCTGACCGGCTGGTGGGCAAGCCAGTTCGGCACGCCGAACTTCGCCGCCCATGGCGGCTACTGCTCGGTCAACATGGCGGCCGGCGGCCTCTACACGATCGGCGGCTCGTTCTGGGAGTTCGGCGAGCCCGACTGGGACAACACGAAATACTTCATGCTCTTCGGCGTCGCCGAGGACCATGATTCCAACCCGATCAAGATCGGCCTCGGCAAACTCAAGGCGCGCGGCGCCAAGGTCGTCTCGATCAATCCGTGCCGCACCGGCTACAACGCCATCGCCGACGACTGGATCGGCATCAGGCCGGGCACCGACGGCCTGTTCGTGCTGGCGCTTGTCCACGAGTTGCTCAAGGCCGGCCGCGTCGATCTCGACTATCTGCTGCGCTACACCAACGCCCATGTGCTCGTCATCCAGGAGCCGGGAGCCTCCGATGACGGGCTCTTCGTTCGCGACGCCGCCGGCCATCCGCTCGCCTGGGACAGGGTTGCGAAGACCCCGGTCCGGGCTGCCGACCCCAACGCGAAACCGGCACTGACCGGCAGCCATACGGTCAACGGCCGCCGCTGCGTTCCGGTGTTCCAGCTCCTAGCCGACCGCTATCTCAACGACAGCTATTCGCCCGATGCGGTCGCCGGCCGCTGCGGCGTCAGCGCCGACACCATCCGCCGCGTCGCGGCGGAACTGGCGCATGTCGCCTTCGAGCAGGCGATCGAACTGCCGGTGGCCTGGACCGACTGGGCCGGGCGCCGGCACGAGACGATCAAGGGGCGGCCGATCTCCATGCACGCCATGCGCGGCATCTCGGCCCATTCCAACGGTTTTCACACCTGCCGCGCCATCCATCTGCTGCAGGTGCTGCTGGGCACCGTGGACGTGCCGGGTGGCTTCCGCTTCAAGCCGCCCTATCCGCGCCCGGCGCCGCCCGGGCCGAAGCCGGCCGGCAAGGACGTGCGGCCGATGACGCCGCTGGAAGGCATGCCGCTCGGCTTCGTGTGCGGGCCGGATGACCTGTTGGTCGACGGGGCCGGCACGCCGACACGCATCGACAAGGCCTATTCCTGGGAGGCGCCTTTAGCCGCGCACGGCCTGATGCACTCGGTCATCCGCAATGCCTGGGCGGGTGATCCCTACCGGATCGACACGCTATTGATGTACATGTCGAACATGGCCTGGAATTCGTCGATGAACACGGTCGAGACGATTCGCATGCTCACCGACAAGGATGCGTCGGGCGACTACAAGATCCCCTTCATCATCTATTCCGACGCCTACTACTCGGAGACCGTGCCGTTCGCCGACCTGGTGCTGCCGGACACCACCTATCTCGAGCGGCATGACTGCATCAGCCTGCTCGACCGGCCGATCAGCCATGCCGACGGGCCTGGTGACGCAATCCGCCATCCCGTCGTCGAGCCTGACCGCGACGTCAGGCCGTTCCAGTCGGTGATGATCGAGCTCGGCGCGCGGCTCGGCCTGCCCGGTTTCGTCAACGCCGACGGCTCGCCCAAGTACCGCGACTATGCCGACTACATCGTCAACCACGAGCGCACGCCCGGCATCGGTCCGCTCGCCGGCTGGCGCGGAAAGGACGGAAGCTCGATCGGCAGAGGCGAAGCCAATCCCGATCAATTGCAGCGCTACATCGACAATGGCGGCTTCTGGCACCACGATTTTTCCGCCGACCAGCGTTATTACAAGATGGGCAACCGCGCCTATCTCGACTTCGCGGCTGAGATGGGCTTCATCGCCAAGGCCGAGCCAATCGTCTTCCAGCTCTATTCCGAGCCGCTGCAGCGCTTCCGGCTGGCCGCGCGCGGCCATGGGAAAGCGCAGCCGCCGGAGGCGGAAACCGGCCGCATCGAAGCCTACATGGACCCGCTGCCGTTCTGGTACGCGCCATTCGAGGAAGACGCGGTCGACCTCGAACAATATCCGCTACATGCGCTGACGCAGAGGCCGATGCACATGTACCATTCCTGGGGCTCGCAGAATGCGTGGCTGAGGCAGATCACCAGCCAGAACCGGCTGTTCGTGCATGCCAAGACCGCCGCCGATCTCGGCCTTGTCGACGACGACTGGGTATGGATCGAGAGCGTCAACGGCCGGGTGAAGGGACAGATCAAGCTGGTCGACGGCGTCAACCCCGACACGGTGTGGACCTGGAACGCCATCGGCAAGCGGCGCGGCAGCTGGGGGCTGAAGGATGATGCGGCGGAGAGCAATCGCGGCTTCCTGCTCAACCACATCATCGGCGACCAGACCGCGGCGGACGCCAGCGGCAAGCGCTATTCGAACTCCGACCCTGTGACCGGACAGGCGGCATGGTTCGACGTCCGGGTGCGGATTGTCAAATGCGCGGCGGAGGAAGCGGGCTTCACCGAGCCGCAGTTCGAGCGCTTCCGGGAGCCGCCGCGCTTCCAGCCCTCGCCTGACATGCTTCAGTACGGCGCCGAATTCCGCATGAAGAGGGAAGCCGCCGAATGACCTGCCTTCCCGCGCAAACCGACAAGAAACTCGGCCTGGTGATCGACCTCGACACCTGCGTCGGCTGTCAGGCCTGCGTCACCGCCTGCAAGGAGTGGAACACCGGCGGCCATATGGCGCCGCTGACCGATATCGATCCCTATGGCGGGCATGTCGACGGCGTCTGGTTCAACCGCGTGCACGCCTATGAGCACACGACCGAGATGGGCGGGCGCACCGTCAACTTCCCGCGCTCCTGCCTGCATTGCGAGACGCCGGCCTGCGTCACCGTCTGCCCGACGGGCGCCTCCTACAAGCGGGCGTCGGACGGCATCGTGCTGGTCGACGAGGACAAATGCATCGGCTGCAAACTGTGCAGCTGGGCCTGCCCCTACGGCGCGCGCGAGTTCGACACGCAGGTCGGCGTGATGAAGAAATGCACGCTCTGCGTCGACCGCATCTACAACGACAATCTGGCCGAGGAGGACCGCGTGCCGGCCTGCGTGGCGGCCTGCCCGACCAGCGCCCGGCATTTCGGCGATCTCGGCGATCCGGCATCAGCCGTGTCGCAGCTGGTGACGGCGCGCGGCGGCGTCGACCTGATGCCGGAACTCGGCTACCGCCCGGCCAACAAGTATCTGCCGCCGCGCGCCCATACGGAACGCGCCGCCAAGGTGCCGGCGCCGGCGCTGGAGCCGGTGCGGGCCGAAGGCGGCTTCCTCGGCTGGATCGACCGCATGCTTTCGAACTAGCATCCCGGCCATGCATCCCGCTTTCTCCGTCGTCTTCTTCACCACTGCCACAGGCGCCGGCTACGGCCTGCTGGCGCTGCTTGGCGTGCTCGGCGGGCTGGGCTTTGTCGAACCCGACTTCTGGCTCGGGCTCGTCGGCATGGGACTGGCGCTCGGCCTGATCGCGGCCGGCCTTCTGTCGTCGGCCGGCCATCTCGGCCGACCGGAGCGCGCCTGGCGGGCGTTCTCGCAATGGCGCAGTTCCTGGCTGTCGCGCGAGGGGGTCTCATCGGTGGCGACTTTCATCCCGGCGGGACTGTTCGGCATCGGCTGGGTGTTCTTGGGCCGCAGCGGCGGCTGGGTGGCGGTCGCCGGATTGCTGGCGGCTGTCGGCGCGGTCGCCACGGTCTGCACCACAGGCATGATCTATGCCTCGCTGAAGCCGATCGCGCAGTGGCATAGCCGCTTCACCCTGCCCGGCTATCTGATCTTCTCGGCGATGACCGGCGGCGTGCTTTTCAACGCGTTGCTGCAGGGTTTCGGTGGCGGATCGAGAGCCGTGCTGGCGTTCGCGCTGGTCCTAACCTTGCTCGGCTGGGGCTGGAAGCTGGCGACGTGGCGGCACAACGACGAACTGGAAATCCCGACTACCGCCAACACCGCGACCGGCCTTGCCGGCGGCACGGTGCGGTCGCTCGAGTGGCCGCATACCGAGGAAAACTATCTGCTCAAGGAAATGGGTTTTCGCATCGCGCGCAAACATGCCGCCAAGCTGCGGCAGATCACGCAGGTCCTGGCCTTTGCCTTACCGGCCCTGCTGCTTGCCGGAGCATTCGTTCTGACCTGGCCGGCTGCCGCTGTGCTCTCGGTGATCGCCGCTCTGCTCCAGCTCGCCGGCATGCTGGTCGAGCGCTGGCTGTTCTTCGCCGAGGCGAAGCACACGGTCACCCTCTATTACGGCCGGTAGCGCGTTCTCTCCGTCATGCGGCCCGTGCCCGTGACGCCGCCGGCAAGTCCTTCAGCAAGATTTCGATCGCGGCATCGACGACGGCTGTCCGTCGGTCGTGTGCGTAAAGACCGTATTGGACTGTGAGCGTCTCGGGAACGCCAGCCGATGTCTTGAGCACCCGCATCGAAGCGGGGCGCACCGATTCGGGCGAAAGCAGACCGACGCCCAGCCCATTCTCGATCGCTGCCTGTAGGCCGGTAACGCTCTGGCACGACAAGCCGATCCTGTGCTCCCTGCCGGCGGCAAGCAGCGCCTCGATCATACGCCTGCGCCAAGGGCAGGTTGCGCCAAAGGCGACGAGATCGAGCGGCCGCTCCGCATCCAGCTCGTAGTCCTGTGCGCAGACCCACTGCAGTTCGACGTTCCACGTCGTCAGGGCATCGGCCGCGACGACGGACGTCGGGGCGATCATGACGTCCAGCGCATCCTCACTCCAAAGCCGTCCCAGCGCGACGCTGTGCTCGACCGTCGCGTCAATGCTGATATCGGGATAGGTGCGATGAAGCCGCCCGAGCGCTGCCGACAGCGCCGCCATCGTGACCTCCTCGGCGAGGCCGATACGCACCCGCCGCCTATGCCGGCCTGCTGCAGGCGCGCCCCCGCCTCGTCGCCCAGAGCCAGGATGCGGGTCGCGTATCCCAGAAAAAGTTCCCCCTCCGCGGTTGGCACGACGCCGCGGCCGGTGCGTTGAAACAGGTGCCGTTGCAGCAATCCTTCGAGCCGCCGCATCTGCATGCTCAGCGACGATTGGGTTCTGCCGATCTGCGCCGCGACCCTGCTCAGGCTGCCCTGCCGGCAGACCGCCACATAGGTGCGAAGAAGGTCGATGCCAATCTGGTCAGATATCATGATCCTTGAACTCTGATGTCATGGATATCAGCCTACAATGATATCGCGCCACGCGCTATCTCCCTGCCACGAGACAGCGCAAGGAAGAAATCCATGAAAGCGATCCGCGTCCACCGCCATGGCGGCCCAGATGTGCTTGCCTATGAAGATGTCGACATCGGCCAGCCCGGAACCGGCGAGGTCCGCGTGCGCAACCGGGCGGTCGGCCTCAACTTCGTCGACATCTATTTCCGCACCGGCGAATATGCGCCGTCCGCTTTGCCATTCACGCCGGGCAATGAAGGCGCCGGCGAGATCGTCGCCGTCGGCGAAGGGGTGAGCGGCTTCGCGCCCGGCGATCGTGTCGCCTATGTCGAGACGCTGGGCGCCTATGCCGAGGAACGCATCGTGCCGGCGCATTTTGTCGTCCATCTGCCCGACGCCATAGACTTCGAGACCGGCGCGGCGATGATGCTGAAGGGGCTGACGGCGCAATATCTGCTGCGCCGCACGTTTCGCGTCGAGGCGGGCCACACCGTCCTCGTGCAGGCCGCGGCGGGCGGCGTCGGCCTCATCCTGACGCAATGGGCGAAGCATCTCGGCGCCACCGTCATCGGCACCGTCGGTTCGCCTGAGAAGGCTGAACTCGCGCGCGCCAATGGCTGCGACCATGTCATCGACTATGGCAGGGAAGACTTTGCCGCGCGGGTGAGGGAGATCACTGATGGCCAAGGCTGTCACGTCGTCTACGACGGCGTCGGCAAGGCGACCTTTCCGGCCTCGCTCGATTGCCTGCGGCCCCTTGGCACCTTTGTCAGCTTCGGCACGGCGGCAGGATCGATCCCGCCATTCGACATCATGCTGCTGATGCAGAAAGGCTCGCTGTTCGCCACCTGGCCGCTGTTGTTCCATCACCTCGCCAGGCGCGAGGACGTCGTCGCCATGAGCGAAGAACTCTTCCGCGTCGTGCTGAGCGGTGCCGTGAAAATCCCCGTGCACGCCCGGATGCCGCTCGCCGAATTGGCCGAAGCGCATCGCCGGCTCGAAGCGCGGCAGACGACCGGCGCAACCGTGATGCTTCCCTAAAGCAATTTTCAGCTCAGCCCGGCCGCAGCATCGAGCCGGCAATGGCGAAGATGCGCTCGGCGCCGAGCATATAGGCCATCAGCGTCTCGCGACGGAACAGGCCGGCATAGGCGCGGTCGAGCACGTTGAGCGAGCCGGTATAGGCGCCGAAGGCCGGCATGATCATGCGGCCGCCGTCGGCGGCGAAGCAGCGCCGCCGCACCGAGCGCCCTTGCTGGACGATCCGGGCGCAAGGATGGAGGTGGCCTGATATCTCGCCCTCCACGCGCACCTTGGACGGCTCGTGCCTGAAGAGGAGAGACCCGATGGCAAGCTCGCGCACGGTCTCGCCGGGCAGGTCGGCCGGCGCGTCCGGATCGTGGTTGCCGGCGATCCAGAACCAGTCGCGGCCGGCGATCAGGCTTTCCAGTCGCTCGCGGAAGCTTTCGTGCATACGCGCCGCGCCGCCGCCGTCGTGGAAAGAATCGCCAAGGCTGATGACGATCGCCGGCTGGTAATCGGCGATCACCGCCTGCAGCCTGAGCAGCGTCGCACCCGTATCGTAGGGCGGGATCAGCGCGCCGCGCCTGGCGAAGGAGGAGCCCTTCTCCAGATGCAGATCCGACACCGCGAGCACCCGCAGATCGGGGAAGTAGAGCACGCCGCGCGGATCGCAGACCGCGCGTTCGCCGGCGATGCCGACAAGATCGGCCTCGGCAATCAGCGATACGCGTGTCAGCGAAAAATTCATGCCTCGCTCATTCCGGGCCCCATGGCCTCCTCGACCAGCGTCGCCGCATCCATCAGCAGTGTTTCGTCCGCTTCGCCATGCACCGGCATCTTGCCGATCTCGAGCATGATCGGCACGGCAAGCGGCGATATCTGCTCGAGATTCTTATGCACGATTCGACCCTTGATGCGCGAGAGCATCTCGGCAAGCCTGCTGACATCGAGCAGACCAGTCGCCGCATCGGCACGCGTCGCCTGCAGCAGGATATGATCGGGCTCGTGGCTGCGCAGCACGTCATAGACGAGATCGGTAGATACGGTGACCTGGCGGCCGCTCTTCTCCTTGCCCGGGTGGCGTTTCTCGATCAGTCCCGAGATCAGCGCGCAATTGCGGAAGGTGCGTTTCAGCAGCCAACTGTCGGCGAACCACGCCTCGAGATCGTCACCCAGCATGTCCTGGTCGAAGAGGGTAGGCAAGGAAGGTCTTTTCGCCCTGAACATCATGCCCATGTCGGCCAGCGACCATATGGCAAGCGCATAGTCGGTGGCGACGAAGCCGAGCGGCCTGGCGCCCGCCCTGTCGAGCCGGCGGGTGAGCAACATGCCGAGCGTCTGGTGCGCCAGCCTGCCCTCGAACGGATAGGCGACCAGATAGTGGCGGTTGCCGCGCGGAAAAGTTTCTATCAGGAGATCATCGCGTTTGGGCAGCACCGACTTGTCGGCCTGGAAACGCAGCCAGTCGGCGACCTGCTCCGGCAGCTTCTTCCAACGCCGCGGATCGTCCAGCATGGCGCGCACCTGCTCGGCGAGATAGGTCGAAAGCGGAAACTTGCCGCCGCCATAGTAGGGCACCTTGGCATCGCTGCCGGGCGCGTTCGACACGAAGCATTCATTCTCGCGAATGCCTTCGAAGCGCAGCACCTTCCCGGCAAACATGAAGGTATCGCCATGAGTCAGCGTCTCCAGGAACGCCTCCTCGATCTTGCCGAGGACCCGGCCGCCGCGCGAAGCCGACCCTTTGCTGCCGGCCTGCACGTAGCGCACGTTGAGGGCCGGCACCTCGATGATGGTGCCGACGTTCAGCCGGTACTGCTGGGCGACGCGAGGATTGGATACGCGCCACATCCCGTCCTTGTTCAGGCGGATGCGGGCGTAGCGCTCGTAGTTCTTCAAGGCGTAGCCACCGGTGGCGACGAAATCTATCACCCGGTCGAATGTCGGCCGGTCGAGGCTGGCATAAGGCGCCGCCGATCTGACCTCCTCGAACAGCGCGTCGGCGTGGAATGGCGCGCCACAGGCGCAACCCAGGACATGCTGGGCCAGCACGTCGAGCCCGCCATCGACCAGCGGCGGCGTGTCCTGCGCGCCAAGATAGTTGGCGTCGAGGGCGGCCCGGCACTCCAGCACCTCGAAGCGGTTGGCGGGGATCAGGATCGCCTTCGACGGTTCGTCCATGCGATGGTTGGCGCGGCCGATCCGCTGCGCCAGCCGGCTTGCCCACTTCGGCGCGCCGACATGAACGACCAGATCGACATCGCCCCAGTCGATGCCGAGATCGAGCGTCGAGGTGGCGACGATGGCGCGCAGCGCATTCTCGCCCATCGCCTTCTCGACGCGGCGGCGCTGCGCGACATCCAGCGAACCGTGATGCAGCGCGATCGGCAGCGTGTCCTCATTGACCCGCCATAGTTCCTGGAACAGCAGTTCGGCCTGGCTACGGGTGTTGACGAACAGCAAGGTCGTCTTGTGGCGCTTGATCTCGCGATAGATCTCCGGCGTGGCGTAACGGGCGGAATGTCCCGCCCACGGCACGTGCTCTTCCGAATCGAGGATGGAGATTTCCGGCTTGGCGCCGCCGGTGACAACGATCAATTCGGCCATGTCATCCGGTGGATTCTGGCTGACCAGCCAGCGCCGCAACTCGTCCGGTTCGGCCACCGTTGCCGACAATCCGATCGTCTGCAGTCCAGGCACAAAGTTGCGCAGCCTGGCCAGGCCGAGCGCCAGGAGATGGCCGCGCTTCGAAGTCACCAGCGAATGCAGCTCGTCGAGCACGACGTAGCGCAGATCCTCGAAGAAGCGCCGGGCGTCGCCGGCCGCGATCAGCAGCGCCAATTGTTCGGGCGTGGTGAGCAGGATGTCGGGCGGCACCAGCTTCTGTCGCTGGCGCTTGTGCGAGGGCGTGTCGCCGGTGCGCGTCTCGACAGTTACAGCTAGGCCGATCTCCTCGACCGGCTTGCCGAGATTGCGCTCGATGTCGACGGCGAGCGCCTTGAGCGGCGAGATGTAGAGCGTGTGGATGCCGCGATGCGCCTGGCCGGGTTTCCGCCTGGGACGGTTGGCGAGCTCGGTGAGCGAGGGCATGAAACCGGCCAGCGTCTTGCCGGCGCCGGTCGGCGCGATCAGCAGCACCGACTGGCCGGCCTGAGCCCGCGCCAAAAGCTCGAGCTGATGGGCACGCGGCGCCCAGCCCTTTTCAGCGAACCATCTGACGAATGGTTCGGGCAGGACCACTGCGGCATTCTGTTCGGCGAGGCGCGGCTGCTCTGTCACCCGCCAGAGGTAGCGCGACGGCGCGCGAACGCCAAGGAAAATCGGAACAAAAGGGGATCATCCTTCCTCGCCCCGTTTACGGGGGGAGGATGCCGGCAGGCAGGTGAGGGGCGGCGCCGGCGATCAGAGGTTGGTCGTCAGCGCGAACAATCAGGGGTTCGCGCTGCCCCTCATCCGCCCTTCGGGCACCTTCTCCCCGTGAACGGGGAGAAGGAAAGATCACGGTCGCCGGAACCCCGTCGGCCCGCCATAGAGATAGCCGATGCGGGCGACGGCGTCCTTCAGTCCCTCGCGCGAGACCAGCATGGTGTGGCCGTTGGCATGGATCATGGTGTCGGCATCGGTCATGATCGCGACATGGCCTTTCCAGAAGACGAGGTCGCCGCGCCGCATGCCGGTGAAGTCCGGCCCCGGCTCGAGCGGCTTGCCGATCGAGGCCGCCTGCATGTCGGAATCGCGCAGCACGTCCCTGCCGGCCATACGCATCGCCAACTGCACGAGGCCGGAACAATCGATGCCGAAGCCCGAGACCCCGCCCCACAGATAGGGCGTGCCGAGAAAACTTTCCGCCACCGAAACATAGTCGGCCGCAGTCTCGCCGGCAGGCTGCAGATGGGCCGCGATGAGCGCCTGGCCCGACGACAAGAGAGCATAGTGCGTGCCGCGCGTTTCGGCGGCGCCGGTCACCGTCACCGCCGATCCCATCGACAATTGGCCGCTCACCGGAAAGCGCAGGTCCGGCCCCGGATAGAGGAAGGTGCGCGGCACCGAAACGATATGGGTCGGCGCCTGCTCGCGTGGACCGAGCACCGTGTCGGCGACATAGCCGACATAGCCGTCACGCTCGGCCTGGATCCAGGCCCAGCCTGCGCTGTCCTCGAAAACGAGCACGTCGTCGCCGAACAAGGCTTGCGTGTTGACGCCGGCATCCGGGCGCGGCGCCTTGCGCAGGTCGGCGACGGAGACCGATATCCGCGCCGGCCGGCCGGCGACGAAACGATCGGCTGAGACCTCTCCCTTCAGCCTGGCATCGGCGAGATCGGAACGGAAGGCGTGAAGGCGGGCATCCCTGGCGGTCAAATCGAGCACTCGGTCAGATGGACAATCGGTCAGATGGGCAGTTCATGGGCCCTGGCGATGATACCATCGCCGAAACGCTCGACAAAGAGCGCGCCCTCGACCGTGCGCCGGATCAGGACGTTGCGCTTGTCGAGCTCGTCGCGGTGGCGCGACACCAGCTTCAGCGCTCCCATGGTGTCGAGCGCTCGGGTGATGACCGGCTTGGTGACGTTGAGCCGGGCGGCCAGCCCACGCACCGTATGCGGCGGCGGGTCGAGATAGATGGTGAACAGGATCGCCGTCTGGCGCATGGTGAGATCGGGCGAGCCGTCGCGCACCTGCGACAGCATCACCTGCTGCCACAGTCTGAGGGCCTGGCTCGGGCGCATCGAGATCGACATCGCGCCAGCATGCCGGCAAATTGTTTCGGTTCCGTTTCAGTGGCGGCATCTTGCCGGCCGTCCCGGATGCGTCACGCAAATCGCTTCGAGATGATCCGCTCCAGCGCCCGGATGCCTTGCGCCTCGCCGCCGGTGACGCCGTATGGGCGATCGGACGGGTTCCAGGCGAAGATGTCGAAATGCGCCCAGCGCGGCGTCTTCTCGACGAAGCGCTTGAGGAACAGCGCCGCCGTGATCGAACCGGCGAAGCCGTCGGTGGTGACGTTGTTGATGTCGGCGATCTTCGACGACAGCTTTGCATCGTAAGGCCGCCACAGCGGCATGCGCCACAGAGGATCCTCCACGGCGACTGCGGCCGCCGACAGCTCGGACGCCAGCGTATCGTCGCCAGTGTAGAAAGGCGGCAGGTCCGGGCCGAGCGCGACGCGGGCGGCACCCGTCAACGTCGCCATGTCGACCAGCAGCTCGGGCTGCTCGTCGTCGGCGAGCGCCAGCGCGTCGGCCAGCACCAGCCGCCCTTCGGCATCGGTGTTACCGATCTCGACGGTGATGCCCTTGCGGCTCGTCAGCACGTCGCCCGGCCGGAAGGCGTTGCCGGCAATCGAATTCTCGACCGCCGGGATCAAGACGCGCAGCCGCACGTTGAGCCTGGCAGCCATGATCATCGACGCCAGCCCAAGCACGTTGGCCGCGCCGCCCATGTCCTTCTTCATCAACAGCATGCCCGCGGACGGCTTGATGTCGAGGCCGCCGGTGTCGAAGCAGACGCCCTTGCCGACCAGCGTCACCTTCGGCGCATCCGGCGAGCCCCAGAGCAGGTCGATCAGCCGCGGCGCGCCGGATGAGGCGCGGCCGACGGCATGGATCATCGGGAAATTCTGCTTCAAGAGATCGTCGCCCTTGATCACCGACACCTCGGCGTCGTGCGCCGAGGCCAGCGTCCGCGCCGCCCTTTCCAGCTCGTCCGGCCCCATGTCGCTGGTCGGCGTGTTGACCAGATCACGGGTCAGGAAAACGCCATCGGCGATGCGGCGGACATGCGCGGCATCGGCACCCGCCGGCAGCACGAAGCGCAGCGCCTTGCCGGGCTTCTTGCCGTAGCGGGTGAAGGCATAGCCGCCAAGCACCAGCCCGGTCGCGGCCAGATCCGGCCAGGCCGGCTCGGTGGCGAAATGCCAGTCGCCTTCCGGCAGCGCCCTCGCCAGGGTGCCAACGGCAAGCGTGCCCTCGCCGTCGCCAAGGCCGAACAAGGCGCCGGCGAGCGCGCCGTCTTCGCCGGGCAGGGTCAGCGTCCTGCCGGCCTCACCGGAAAAGCCGTTGGCCCTGGCCCAGGCAATCGCGGCCGGCGCGAGGCCGGCGGCCTCGAGGTCGCCGCCGGTGACCAGATGAACCGGCAGCGCGGCCGTGGATTTCGTCTCGACGAGTTCGACTGGCATTCGATGGTCTCCGGCTAAGGACGCTTGGTCATTGTTCACTGGCAGAAGCGTCAGAAAAATCCAACGAGAATTCGGGCGACGGCGCCGGCCAGCGTATCGTCCGTTCGACACGCGCAAGGGTGGGCCTGCCCTAACAGCAGGGACAATGGGAGCTTCAGGGGCCTTTCTTAACTGTCCGTTAGGGTTAACAGAATATTTCTTCGGGAGGGAAGACGGCCACGCAAGGCCGCAGATGGATGGAGGCCGCAGGCCGATGCTGATCAACGGTTTGATGAACACCACGGGCAAGCGGCTGATCACCACGGTCTTCATGGCAGCACTCGCGGCAAGTGTCGCTGGCTGCGGGACCAGCAAGTTCACCACCGGCTCGATCACGCGCTCCAACAGCAAGCCGCTGGAGACCATGTCGGCGACCGAGTTGCACAGCGCAACGACCAGGCTTGGCGAATCCTATGCCAAGAACCCCACCGACAAACGGATCGCCACCAATTACGCGGCGGCGCTGCAGATGGACGGCGATGCCGACCAGTCGCTTGCCGTCATGCGCAAGCTGGCGATCGCGCTGCCCAAGGACCGCGACGTGCTCGCCGCCTACGGCAAGGCGCTCGCCGCCAACGGGCAGTTCGAGCCGGCGCTGGACGCCGTGCGCCGCGCGCAGACGCCGGAATATCCGGACTGGCGGCTGGTGTCGGCGGAGGCCGCGATCCTCGACCAGCTCGGCCAGCGGGACGAGGCGCGCCAGGACTATCGCAAGGCGCTCGACCTCAAGCCGAACGAACCGTCGATCCTGTCCAATCTCGGCATGTCCTATGTGCTGGAAGGCGATTTGCGCACGGCCGAGACCTATATGCGCTCGGCGGCCCAGCAGCCCAACGCCGACAGCCGCGTGCGCCAGAACCTGGCGCTGGTCGTCGGCCTGCAAGGCCGCTTCGACGAGGCCGAGAAGATCGCCTCACAGGAACTCTCACCCGACCAGGCGCAAGCCAATGTCGCCTATCTGCGCCAGATGCTCGCCCAGCAGAACGCCTGGAGCCAGCTGAAGGACCAGGACAAGGACAAGGCCGCGACCAACTGACGGCAACGCCAGCGCGTCAGCCGATTCTTCAAGGTCATCGGCAGTGGCTCAATTCCAGATTTGAGCTTTGGCTTTCAGCGAGATCGGATCGGTTTCGATGAGACGGAGAGACTTCACCATACCGGCGGTCTCGGCCTTGTATTTGAGAAAATGCGGCGTGGTCAGGTGCATTTCATAAGCCGCCTGATCGGCATAGCCCTCAATGACGCGGACGAGATGCGGGCTTTCCCTGACCGAAACCGCGAACAGAAAAAGCACCCCGGGCTCCAGCCTCACGGAGGCTTCAGTCTCTTCAGCGATAAGGGCGGCGTAGGCGTCGAGGCAGTCGGCGTCGATCTCCAGTTCCGCTATCCTCACAATCATTGGCTGTCCCGTTTGCTTAGGCGCGCGCAGCCGGCGTCTCGGCTGCCTTCTTCTCGATCAGCGCGACAATATCACTGATCTCCCAAAGCCTGTCAGTCACGCCAGCGGCCATTGCCGGCGTCAAGCGCAGCTTTTTCGTCAGCGTCCGGGCTGCCTTACTGGCTGCTGGTGTTGTGCTGATCGCCGAAGATGCCGCGCTGGCTGACCTGGATGCCGGCCGGTCCCAGGATGATGGCGAACAGCACCGGCAGGAAGAAAAGGATCATCGGCACGGTGAGCTTGGGCGGCAGGGCGGCTGCCTTCTTCTCGGCCGCATTCATGCGCATGTCACGGCTTTCCGAGGCCAGCACGCGTAGCGCATGCGCGACCGGCGTGCCGTAACGTTCGGCCTGGACCAGCGCCTGCGTCACCGACTTGACCGATTCCAGGCCGGTGCGGCTGGCGAGATTCTCGTAAGCCACCTTGCGCTCCTGCAGATAGGAGAGCTCGGCGTTGGTAAGCACGAATTCTTCCGCGAGCGCCACCGACTGCCCGCCGATCTCGTCGGCGACCTTGCGCAGCGCCGCCTCGACCGACATGCCCGACTCGACGCAGATCAGCATCAGGTCAAGCGCGTCGGGCCAGGCCAGCTGGATCGACTGCTTGCGCTTGGTGGCGCGGTTGTTGACGTAAAGGATCGGCGCGTAGAAGCCGCCATAGGCAACCACGACACAGACGAACAGCTTGATGAAGGGCGGCTGCAGGGGCAGGCCGCCGAGCACGAAAAGGTAGACGGCCGCCAGGGCGAAACCGACAAAGGGCAGAACCAGGCGGAAGAAGAGAAAGCGCGTCAGCGGATTCTGGCCGCGAAAACCCGCCACCTTGAGCTTCTGCAGCGTTCCCTCATCGGCCAGCGCGCGCCTGAGATCCAGCCGCTCGACGATGTTGCGCATGCCGATCGACTGTTCCTCGCGCAGGCCCTTGCGGCGGCGATCGGCTTCGTTGGCCAGCCGCACGCGCTGCTTGGCGCGCAACTCCTCGCGCTCGAGCGCCACCGATTTCATGCGCGACTTGAGCTGGTTGCCGCCGAGCGCGGGCAACAGCGTGAAGACCGTCGCGAACACCGCGATGCCGACCAGCAAGGCGATCAGGAAGGCGGGATCGGTAAGCGATTTGACGACCTGGTCCGTCATGGACGCCCCCTAGACTTCGAAGTTCATCATCTTGCGCATCACCAGGATGCCGATCGACATCCAGACCAGGGAACAGCCGATGATCAGGTTGCCTGTGCTGGTGGTGAACAGCGGCATGATGTAGTTCGGGCTCGACAGATAGACGAGGAAGGCGACGACGAAAGGCAGGGCGCCGATGATGACGGCCGAAGCCTTCGCCTCCATCGACAGCGCCTGCACCTTGGCCTTCATCTTCTTGCGGTCGCGCAGCACGCGCGAGAGATTGCCCAGCGCCTCGGAGAGGTTGCCGCCGGCCTGCGACTGGATCTGGATGACGATGCCGAAGAAGCCAGCCTCCGCGCACGGCATGGTTTCGGACATGCGCATGGTGGCATCGGGGATCGACATGCCCATCTGCTGCGAATCGATGATGCGGCGGAACTCGGTCCTGACCGGCTCCGGAGATTCGTTGGCGATCAGACGGATGGCGTCGTTGAGGGGCAGGCCCGACTTGACGGCGCGCACGATGATGTCGAGGGCGTTGGGAAACTCGTTGAGGAATGCCTTGACCCGGCGGGTCCGGCGGAACGAGACGAACCAGCGCGGCAGGCCGAGGCCGCCAGCCAGCAATGCGCCAGGCAGCACCAGCAAGGGCGCGGTGGCCAGATAGGCGAGCACAGTGAGCACGATGCCGCAGATCGCCGAGTAGATGTAGAAGCGTTCGATGGAAACCTGCATGCCGGCCTGGCGGATCTGCACCTTCAGCGGCGGCTTCTTGACGATGCGATCGTTGGATCGCTGCTTCTCGTCGAGCTGCTTCAACGAATCCTGGAGGGATTTTCGCCGCTTGACCGCCTCGGCGGCGCGGTCGCGCGAGGCCTTGACGACGGAGCGGTCGGTTTCGGCGGTCTTGATGGTCTCAAGCCGCTTGCCGACCTGCTTCTCGTTGCTGATGCGGTTGAACAGGAAAGCATAGGCCACCGCCCCGGCGCTGAAGCCGGCCAGCACGACAAACGCCAATACGGTGCTGTCAATTCCGAACATCGACCAGAGCCCCTACGCCTCCAGATACCTCAGCCAGCGTTTTTCTCCATGGCCTCGAGCGCGGTCGCGAGGCGCTGCTCCTCGCCATAATAGCGGGCCCGATCCCAGAAATGCGGGCGGCCGATGCCGGTCGATACGTGCTCGCCGATCAGCCTGCCGCTCGCGTCCTCACCCTTGATGTTGTAGAGGATGAGGTCCTGGGTGATGATGACGTCACCCTCCATGCCGATCACCTCGGTGATGTGGGTGATACGCCGCGATCCGTCGCGCAGGCGGGCCGCCTGGATGATCACGTCGACTGAGCCGACGACGATTTCGCGCACGGTCTTCTGCGGCAGCGAGTAGCCGCCCATCGCGATCATCGATTCGATACGGTTCAGGCACTCGCGCGGGCTGTTGGAGTGGATCGTTCCCATCGAGCCGTCGTGGCCGGTGTTCATCGCCTGCAGCAAGTCGAACACTTCCGGTCCGCGCACTTCGCCGACGATGATCCGCTCGGGCCGCATGCGCAGGCAGTTCTTGACCAGGTCGCGCATGGTGACCTCGCCCTCGCCTTCAAGATTCGGTGGGCGGGTTTCGAGGCGAACCACGTGCGGCTGCTGCAGCTGCAGTTCCGCCGAGTCCTCGCAGGTGATGACCCGCTCCTCGCGATCGATGTAGTTGGTCAGGCAGTTGAGCAGCGTCGTCTTGCCCGAGCCGGTGCCGCCCGAGATGACGACATTGCAGCGGACGCGGCCGATGATCTTGAGGACCTCGGCGCCCTGCGGCGAGATCGCGCCGAACTTGACCAGTTGGTCGAGCGTCAGCTTGTCCTTCTTGAACTTGCGGATGGTGAGCGCGGTGCCGTCGATGGAGAGCGGCGGCGCGATGACGTTGACACGCGAACCGTCGGGAAGGCGGGCGTCGCAGATCGGGCTCGATTCGTCGACACGGCGACCAACCTGGCTGACGATGCGCTGGCAGATGTTGAGGAGCTGCTGATTGTCGCGGAAGCGGATGCTGGTCTGTTCGACCTTGCCGTTGACTTCGATGTAGACGTTCTTGGAGCCGTTGACCATGATGTCGGCGATGTCGTCGCGGGCAAGCAGAGGCTCCAGCGGACCGTAGCCGAGCACGTCGTTGCAGATGTCCTCGAGCAGTTGTTCCTGCTCGGCGATCGACATCGCGAAATTCTTGATCGCGATGATGTCGTTGACGATGTCGCGGATTTCCTCGCGCGCGCTTTCGGGATCGAGCTTGGCGAGCTGCGACAGGTCGATCGTGTCGATGAGGGCGGAAAAGACCTGGCTCTTGGTGTCGTAGTAGGTCTCGCTGCGCTCGCGCTGGACCTTCTTCGGCTCCGGCGCCAGCGGCGGCGGCTCGACCGGGCGACGGGCGGGCTGGGCGGCCAACTCTCCCGACTGCGCCGGCGCGGCGGGGCGCGCTAGAACAGCCGTGTCCGCGGATCCAGGCGCAACGGGGCCCGGTGCCGGCTGGCGGAATTCCGGCTTGGACCGGTTGCCGTCGTCAGAGCCTCTCTTACCAAACATGATCGACTACCAGTTCCGCCCAGAGCAGGATGCCGAAACGTGTGAAGCGGCTTTCGGACGACATCATGCTCTACTTTCTTCGATTTAGAGGCCGGATTCAGATTTCAGGCCCATTCGACCTGAAATCATCCGCCTCTGGGTGCGTCACTTCTTGTTGCGCGAGAGCTTGCCGAGAAGCGAGCCGAGGCCCGCCTTCTTCTTGATCTTGATTTCGCTGCGCCCGGTCAGCACATGCGCGATCTCGTCGATGATGCCGACGATCGGGCTCTTGGCGTCCATCTCGCCCAGCATGCGGCCGTTGTTGGCGGCGTTGCCGAACAGCAGCGGTTCGAATTGGATGACCGCCATCGGCGTGATGCCGAGCGGTTCGGAAAAGTCCGTCGGTCCGATCTCGGGACGCTTCGGAACGCCTGCCTGATTGATGACAAGCCTTGGCGGCGGATCGTTCGGGCGCAGCCGTTTCAGCATGTCCACCATGTTCTTGGTGTTGCGCAGATTGGCCAGTTCCGGCGTCGCGGTGATGACCACCTCATCCGCCTTGACGAGGATGCTCTTGCTCCAGCCTGACCAGATATGCGGCACGTCGAGGACCAGGAGCGGTGCGCTGCGCTGGGCGGTGTCGATGAGCTGCGAGAAGGCATCGGGATCGAAGTCGTAGACCCGTTCGAGCGTGGACGGAGCGGCGAGCAGCGACAAATGCTCGGCGCATTGCGCAAGCAGCCGGTCGAGATAGACCTCGTCGACACGCTCAGGCGAAAACACCGCCTCGGCGATACCTTGCGCCGGATCCTGATCGAAATTGATGTTGGCGGTTCCGAAAGCAAGATCGAGATCGGCGACGACCACCTCGGACTTGAACAGCGACGACATCGCCCAGGCGACATTGTGCGCGATGGTCGAGGAACCGACGCCGCCCTTGGCGCCGATGAAGGCGATCGAGCGGCCGATCGGTTCGGCCTCCGGATCGACGAAGATCGACGAGACCACGCTGACGATGTCGGTCATCGACACCGGCGCGATGACGTATTCGGAAATGCCGGAGCGGATGAGCTCGCGATAGAGGCCGACATCGTTGTAGTGCCCGATCACCACGACCTTCGAGGACGGATCGCAATATTCGGAAAGGTGGGCGAGCTGCTCCAGCAGCTGCTTCGGCTCGCTGCGCGATTCCAGCAGGATCAGGTTCGGCGTCGGCGCCGACTGGTAGAACTCGATCGCCGTGGCGATGCCGCCCATATGAACCTTCAGATGGGCCTTCGCCATGCGCCGGTCGTCGCCGGCGAGGCGGACCGGACTGGCGACGCCCTCGGTCTCGCAAAATGCCTGGATCGAGATGCGCGGCACCGGCCGCAATGCCTGCATCGCGGCGATGTCCTGTTGCGATGTATCGCCGCCATCCACAGGCGCGTCATAGGCAAGATTGCTCATTGTCATGCTCTCTTCCTGACTTGCGCCACTCAGTAGGTCACTTCCGAGTTGCCGAGGAATTCGTTCGAAATGCCTCTCGAGCGGTAAAGGTCGATCACCGCGCCGCGATTTTCGGCGTCGATGTCGGATTGCTTGCGCGGCCCGAGCAGATCGTTGGGATTGGCCATCTGGGCGGCAAGGTTGTTCTGGTACGAGCAGCCAAAGTCGGCGTAGTGCTTGTTTTCCGAATTCTGCAGCAGGTCTTCCGGCCAGCGGCCGCATCTGTCCGTCTGCGCCCTCACCGCCACGAAGGCGACGCGCACCGGGGCCGAAGCTTCCGGAACCGCCGACTGATAGGACGTCATGACGATGCGGCCGCGCTTGACGCCGGAGGCGGCGGCGACCCGGGCGAAATCGCGACCGGCCACCAAGGCCGCCACCTCGTTGGCCGAGCCTCTCGGGACGGCGATGGTCAGCGACGGGGCCGCACTCTTGTCATAGCCGTCGAGGAA
>NZ_RZOS01000379.1:0-5701 GCF_004022605.1 Mesorhizobium sp. M4B.F.Ca.ET.089.01.1.1 | reverse complement strand
CCGGCCAGACCACACCCAAACCGGGGCTCATCCGGGTCGGCAGCGGCGGCGCCGCGATCGAGGTCGAGGTCTGGCGGCTTTGCGCCGATGCCTTCGGCCGTTTCGTCGCCGCCATTCCGCCGCCGCTCGGCATCGGCACCATCGAGCTCAACGACGGCACATCGGCGAAAGGGTTCCTGGCCGAAACCGCCGGCCTGCTGGCTGCGACGGACATCTCCGCCTATGGCGGCTGGCGCAATTTCGTCGCCAGGACCCACGAGGCGCGGCGGCAACTGGAAAGCGTTCCCTCCAGATGAACGGAGGGGCCAGCCGGATCGGCAGGGTTCAAGGCCCGCCTCGCTGAAGGGTTCGGGGGAGCAGCCTCAGGCCAGTTCGAACCGCTCCACCGCCCGCATGATGCCGCGCAATTCGGCAAGGCCCTTGAGCCGCCCGATCAGCGAATAGCCGGGGTTGATCCTGGTCTTGCCGATGTCGTCGGCAAGCAGGTGGCCATGATCCGGACGCATCGGGATGCGCCAGTCGGACCGGCCTTCCTTGCGCCGCCGCGCCTCCTCCTTCATCAGCGCCAGGATGACCGCCGCCATGTCGGTCGAGCCCTCCAGATGCTCGGCCTCGTAGAAGGAGCCGTCCGCCTCGCGCGTCACGTTGCGCAGATGCGCAAAATGGATCCTTGGCGCGAATTCCCCGATCATCGCGACAAGATCGTTGTCGGCGCGCACGCCGTAGGAGCCGGTGCAGAAGGTCAGGCCGTTGGCCGGGCTGTCGACCGTCTCCAGGATGAAGCGCGCGTCGGCGGCGGTGGAGACGACCCGCGGCAGCCCGAACAGCGAGAAGGGCGGATCGTCCGGGTGGATGCACATGCGCGCCCCGACCTCCTCGGCGACCGGGATGATCTCCTTCAGGAACCAGGCCAGGTTGGCGCGCAGTTCAGCCGGGCCGATCGCGTCGTAATCGGCGAGCGCCTCGCGCATCGTCTCGCGATTGTACTTGCGCTCGGTGGCCGGCAGGCCGGCGATCAGGTTGCGCTCGACCTTTTCGATCTGCTCGTCGCTGAGCGATTTCAGCCGCGCTTCCGCTTCCTCGAGACGCGCCGGGCTGTAGCTCGCCTCGGCATTCTTGCGCTTAAGCACGAAGACGTCATAGGCGGCGAAGTCGATCGCATCGAAACGCAACGCGTAGCCGGTGGTCGCCAGCCGGTACATGAGATCGGTGCGGGTCCAGTCGACCACCGGCATGAAATTGTAGCAGATGGTGGAGATGCCGGCCTTGGCCAGCGCCCTAATCGTGTCCTTGTACCAGCCGGCATAGCGCTGCCGCTCCGCAGAACCGATCTTGATCGAGTTGTGGACGGGAATGCTTTCCACCACCGACCAGGTGAGCCCGGCCGCCTCGACGATGCGCTTGCGCTCGAGGATGGCATCGAGCGGCCAGGCGCTGCCGTCATAGATGTTGTGCAAGGCCGTCACGATGCCGGTCGCTCCGGCCTGCTTGATATGGTCGAGCGTGACCGGATCGTCCGGCCCGTACCAGCGCCAGCATTGTTCCATGAGTGCCTCTTTCCTGATTCCGGCGGACCTTATTGTCGGCCTTGACGGCGAGTCAAATCGGGCAGCCAAAGTCGACGGGACGCGCGTTCTTGTCGCCCGTCATCCAGCGCATTATGAGGATCGGCAACGGCGCCGCGCGCCAGAAAATCCCGGCGGACAATCACGGAGTTTGGCAATGAAGGATTTCGACGGCAAGGTCGCCCTGGTGACGGGGACGACCGGGATCGGCCTGGCAAGCGCCAGGCGCCTGGCGGCGGGCGGGGCGGCGATCATCGCGCTCGGCATCGACGAGCACGCCAATGCGGCGATGCAGGCCGAATTCGACCGCAACGGCGCCGCCGCGCTGGTGGCGACTGTCGATGTGTCCGTGCCGGACCAGGTCGCCCAGGCGATCGCCGACGGTGTCGGCCGCTTCGGCGGGCTGGACGTCATCGTCAACTCCGCAGCCGTCCATCCCTACGGCACCGCCACCGGCACCGATTTCGAGACCTGGAACCGGGCGATGTCCGTCAATGTCGGTTCCATCTACCTCACCGCCCACTACGGCATCCCCGAGATGATCAAGCGCGGCGGCGGCGCCATCGTCAACGTCGCCTCGGTGCAAGGCACTGCCTGCCAGCAGAACGTCGCCGCCTATGCCACCACCAAGGGCGCCATCCACACGCTGACGCGCTCGCTGGCGCTCGACTATGCCCGCCAGGGCATCCGCGTGAATTCGGTCAGCCCGGGGTCGGTCCGCACGCCGATCCTCGAGAGGGCCGCGCGCGGCGACGACCCGAACGCCGACATCGAGGCCGCCTTCAAGCGCTTCGGCGAGGCGCACCCGCTCGGCCGCATCGGCGAGCCGGAGGAAGTGGCCGAACTCATCGCCTTCCTGTGCTCGTCCAAGGCAAGCTTCTGCACCGGCGCCGACTACAGGATCGACGGCGGCCTGCTGGCCGGCATTGGCGTCAGATGAGGGCATCGACGGCAGCGGGACGGATGGCCGCCGCCCGCACTTGCGGCGGCGCGCTTTAACCGTCTATCGTGGTTCGAAAGCCCGTAACGCATCCGGCCCGCCGACAGAGCGACTGGGCAGTTTTCAGGACGAGTGAAGCAACGCATCGCCAATGGCCGACAAATCGCAATTCGGGCTGACCGCTGTCGATACCGTTCCGTTGCATGAGAAAGTCTATCTGGAGCTCGTGCGCGCACTGATGTCGGGCCAGCTGCAGCCCGGCCAGAAGCTGACCTCGCGCAAGCTCGCCAAGGAGCTCGGCACCAGCGACATGCCGGTGCGCAGCGCCTTCACCCGGCTGCAGGCGCTGCGGGCGCTGAGCCCGATGCCGAACGGCAGCGTCGAGGTGCCGCTGATCTCCGCCGAGCGCTTCCAGCAACTGACCGCCGTGCGCACGATCCTGGAAGGTACGGCCACCGGGCTCGCCACCAACCGCATCAACGGCAACAACCTGCGCGCCATCCGCCGCCATTGCACCGAGCTCACCCAAGCCGCCCGCAGCGGTGACATCGACGACTATCTGCGAAAGAACCACGACTTCAAATTCTCGATCTACCGCCACTGCGGCAACGAGCAGATGATCTTCCTGATCGAGACGGTGTGGATGCAGGTCGGCCCGTTTCTCAGGAACCTGGCGATCGGCTTCGAGGACGGCCTCGCCGGCATTCTCGGCATCGACTATCACGAGGAAGTCGTCGCGGCGATCGAGGCCGGCGACGGCGAACGGGCCCGCGCGGCCATCGTACGCGACATCGACGAGGGTGCGACACACATCCTCGGCCAGGTGAAGTTTCCGGAACTGCGCCACTAGGCAGACCGCAGGGCCATTCGAGCGCGCGCCGAAGGCCTCGCCAAATCCCGGCTTGGCTTTCCTGCGTCATCCAGCTATGTTGCGATCGCAGATCGCACAATATGGACCTGAAATGCCCCCCGATATCCCAGCTAGTAAATTGAAAAAATGAAGGAAAATTGCCTGGAAACATCCATGGCGACCTTCATGAACTCACAAGCTGAAAAATGGATATCGTAGCCGCGATGGCTACAAAAAGAACCAAGGGGTTGGAAATTGAGCGATGCAATTGCGGACGTTTTGAACTGGCTGGAAAGCAGGGAGGACATCCAGAGCCTGAGGGCCGCGGTATGCGATCTCAACGGCATCATGCGCGGGAAGCGCATTCCCGTCGAGCAGGCGCGCAAGGCGCTCGAAGGCAAGCTGCGCATGCCCTACTCGCTGATCGGGCTCGACATCTGGGGCGAGGATATCGAAGGCAATGCGCAGGTCTTCTCGACCGGCGACGCCGATGGGCTTTGCCAGTGGACCGGGCGCGGCATCCTGCCCGTCAACTGGACGGCGCATCCGACGGCGCTTCTGCCGCTGTGGCTCGCCGATGAAAACGGCGCGCCCTATCTCGGCGACCCGCGCCGCGCGCTCGCCCGCATCCTCGACCGCTACGCCGCGCTCGGCCTGACGCCGGTCACCGCGACCGAGCTCGAATTCTACCTCGTCGACCCGACATCGCAGCGGCCCGTAGGGCCTGTCTCGCCGATCACCGGCCGGCGCCTCGATTCCGATGCCGCGCTCTCGATCGACGAGATCGACGATTTCGAGGCCTTCATCCATGACGTCTACGAGGCCTGCCGCATGCAGGGCATCCCCGTCGACACCGCGATCGCCGAGAACGGCGTCGGCCAGTTCGAGATCAACCTCAACCATGTGCCGGATGCCTTGCGCACCGCCGACGACGCCGTGCTCTTCAAGCGCACCGTCAAGGGCATCGCCCGCAAGCACGGCTTTGCCGCTTGCTTCATGGCCAAGCCTTATGGCGAGCGCGCCGGCAACGGGTTCCACGTCCATTTCAGCGTCATCGATCGCGACGGCCGCAACATTTTCGACGACGGCAGCGACCAGGGCTCCGACACCATGCGCCACGCGGTGGGCGGCCTGCTCGCGGCGATGGCCGAGAGCACGCTGGTGTTCGCGCCGCATTTCAATTCCTACCGCCGGCTGCGCCCGCGCTCCTACGCGCCGACCGCGGTGGCCTGGGGCTACGAGAACCGCATGGTGGCGATCCGCATTCCCGGCGGCCCCGCCGCGGCGCGCCGCATCGAGCACCGCGTGTCCGGCGCCGACGCCAATCCCTACCTGGTGCTGGCGGCTATCCTTGGCGCGGCGCTCGTCGGGATCGAAAAGGAACTGTCGCCCGGCGAGCCAACCGGCGGCGAGGGACAAGGGCTCACGCTGGCGAAGCTGCCGCCGGACTGGGCCTCGGCCATTGCCAGCTTCGAAAGCGGGCCGCTCGTCGCCGAGATCTTCCCGGCTACGCTGCGCCAGTCCTTCGTCGCCTGCAAGCGCCAGGAATTGAACACCTTCGCGCTCAATGTCAGCGACTTCGAGATCGAGACCTATCTGGAGAGCGTCTAGAGCAATTCCAGGAAAATGTGAAACGGGTTGGGCTCGGCGGCTTCGCCGTAGCCTTCCGTCCGGAATTGCATCAAAACAATGAGTTAGAGCAGGCCGCCGTTTCCGTGAAACGGTGAATTGCTCTAGTCAGCTCACTCTCCGGTCCGCGCCCGCTGGCGTTCCTGGACGATGACCGCCAGGATCAGCAGCGCGCCCTTGGCGAGCAGTTGATAGAAGGTCGGCACGCTGGTCAGGATCATGCCGTTGTTGAGCACGCCGATGATCAGCACGCCCAGCATGGCGCCGACGATCGTGCCCTTGCCGCCCTGCAGCGCACAACCGCCGAGGATCGCTGCGGTGATCGCTTCCAGCTCCAGCCCCTGGCTGCCGGAGGCAGGCTGGCCGGACATGGTGCGGCTGGCAAGCACCAGGCCGGCCACTGCCGCCGCGAACCCGCTCATCGCATAGATAGAGATCTGGTAGCGGCGGATCGGGATCCCGGCCAGCCGCGCCACCGTCGGATTGCCGCCGAGCGCGTAGATGTTGCGGCCGACGACCGTCTCGCGGGTGAAGACGATGAACGCCGCCATCGCCGCGATCAGCAGCCAGATGGCGAAGGGCAGGCCGAAGAGCGTGCCGATGCCCAGCGCCCGCAGACTGTCGCCGGTGATCGGGATCGAGTTGCCGTTGTTCATCAGATAGGCGAGGCCGCGGAAGGCCGACATCGTTCCGAGCGTGGCGATCACCGCGTTGACC
>NZ_RZOS01000378.1:0-5711 GCF_004022605.1 Mesorhizobium sp. M4B.F.Ca.ET.089.01.1.1 | reverse complement strand
CCAGCCTGCCGTTCACCGCCGACCTCGACCTCACCACCGCGGCGCTTGCTGCCGGTCCCTTCGCCACCGCCTATGACGCGGCGCTGTCGCTGAAGCTCGACCAGGAGGGCATCCGGGTTTCCGATCTCAAGGCCAAGCTTTTTGGCGGCGCTTTGACCGGCCTGTTCGAGCTCAAGAACAATGACGGCACCGGGCTCTTCTCCGGCCAGATGAAGCTTGCCGGCGCCGATCTTCCAGCCCTGCTGCCAAATGCCGGCCTGAGCGGCAGCGGCGACGTCTCGACGGCGCTGTCGACCAGCGGCAAGTCGCTCGATGCGATGGTTGCGGCCTTGTCGGGTTCCGGCACGGCGGCGCTGAAGGGACTTACCGTGGCCGGCATGAACCCCGATGCCTTCGCCGCCTTCATCGACAAGGCCGATGCCATCGGGCGCGATATCGATGCGGCCAAGACCGCCGGCTTCGCGCCCGAGATCGCCGGCAACGGCAGTTTTGCCGCCAAGGACACCGACATTGCCTTCACCATTGCCGGCGGCATTCTCAGGGCGCCCCCGATCAGCCTGGACAATCCGTCAGCGTCGCTGTCGGCCGACGTTATCGCAGACCTCAACACCAGCACCGTCACGGCCAGGGGCGCGATCACCTACAGGCCTGGCGATGAGGCGCTGGTCGGCTCCGAACCGGCGGTGAATTTCAGCGTCGATGGGCCGCTCGGCGCCGCCGAACGCCAGTTCGACAGCGAGCCGCTGGCGCAGTTCCTGACGCAGCGCGCGCTGGAGAAGGAACAGCAACGGGTCGAGGCCATGCAGGCGGCGCTGTTGGAGAAGCAGCGGCTGCGGCGCGAGGTGCGCTACTACGCAGCACTCCAAACCGAACGCGAGCGGGCCGCCGAGGAATTGCGCCGGCAGGAGGAAGAGGCGCGGCTGAAAGCCGAAGCCGAAGCGAAGGCCCTGGCTGAAGCGGAGGCGCAGGCCAAGGCCGAAGCTGAAGCAGAAGCAAAGGCACAGGCCGAGGCGGACGCGAAGGCCCAGGCCGAAGCCGAGGCAAAGGCACAAGCCGAAGCTGATGAGAAGGCCAAAGCCGAGGCTGAGGAAAAGGCGCAGGCCGAGGCGGACGCGAAGGCCAAAGCAGATGCCGAAGCCAGGGCACAACAGCAGGCGGCCGACGATGCGGCCAAAGCGCAAGCCGCGGAAGAGCGGCGAAAGGCCGAAGAGGCTTTGCGCATCGCCTCGGAAGAAAAGGCCAAGCGGGACGCCCAACGCAAGGCCGCCCAGCAGGCCCCCAAGCTCGACGGGTCGCTTCCCGGCGTCAATGACGGTTCGGCTCCACCACCGGCTAAGCCCAAGTCCAACCCGTTCACGATCGACAATCTGCTGAAGTCGCTGGACGGAGGGTGACGGCGGACCGAGGCCGGCCAGCCAGGCCATCCTCGGACCTTGTCAGTTGCGATCACCGATCCTGCCGACTGAGCAGCCGCATTAGCATCGGCTCGATGCGTCCGAGCTCGTCGAGATGCGCCGCCGACAGTTCGGCGAGGCAGTCATCGGCGCGCTCGGTGAGCCGCAAAAGCACACGGCGGTGGTCATCCTTGTCCTGGTCCCTGGTGACAAGCCCGGCCTCGCACAGGCGGTCGACCAGTTCCACGGCGCTGTGGTGGCGGATGCGCAAGCGTTCGGCCAGGTCGCCGACCGTCACCGGTCCCGCGCCCGGAAACCCCTTGATCGCCAGCAGCGCCTGGTGCTGGCGCGGGGTGAGACCCGCCTCATTGGCCTGGATCTGGCTGAACTCGAGGAACCGTCGGATCAGGTAGCGGAATTCGGACAGCCGCTGATAGTCGGCCTGGCTGATGGCGGGGCGTGAGTTTTGCGAAGGCATCGTGGCCGACCTTTGTTCGTTTCCGGCAAAAGCTCAAACTGTTTTTCGTCGCAAATCGGCCTTGTGCATTTATATCGTGTTACGATAGATAGCGACCCGACAACCAGAAAGCCGGGCTCCCAAATGAAATCCGCTCATGCCGGAAACGGCCATCTCCGCGACTTCACCACCGACGCGCGGGTGCTTCTCATCGCGGCCATCGCCGTCGTGGTCGCCACGGCGGGGCTGTTTGCCGGCATTGCGCTGCTGAAGCTCATCCGGCTCGCCACCAACATCGCCTATTTCGGCCAGTTCTCGCTCGCCGAACTCAGGCTCGAGGACACGCCGCTTGGGCTTGCCGCCGTGATCGTGCCGGTGATCGGCGCGCTGATCATCGGCTTGATGGCACGCTTCGGCAGCGAGAAGATCCGCGGTCACGGCATTCCCGAGGCCATCGAGGCGATCCTGCTCGAGCGCTCGCGGCTCGACGCCAAGGTGGCGATCCTGAAGCCGTTGTCGTCGGCGATCTCGATCGGCTCGGGCGGGCCGTTCGGCGCCGAAGGTCCGATCATCATGACCGGCGGCGCCATCGGCTCGCTGATCGCGCAGATGCTGCCGGTCAGCGACAATGAGCGCAAGACGCTGCTGGTGGCGGGGGCGGCGGCCGGCATGACCACCGTGTTCGGAACGCCGATCGCCGCCATCATGCTGGCGGTCGAGCTGCTTCTGTTCGAGTGGACGCCGCGCAGTTTCATCCCCGTCGCGGTCGCCGCCATCGTCGCCGAGGTCGAGCGCACCTTGCTGCATCTGCCGGGACCGATCTTCCCGTTCGAGGGCAGCATGGCGGCGACATTTCCGGGACTTGCCGGCTGGGTGCTGATCGGCATCTCAGCCGGGCTCCTGTCGGGATTGCTGACGCAGATGGTCTATGCCTGCGAGGATGCATTCCAGAAACTGCCGATCCACTGGATGTGGTGGCCGATGCTCGGCGGCCTGGTGGTCGGCATTGGCGGGCTGATCGAGCCGCAGGCGCTCGGCGTCGGCTATGACAACATCGCCGCCATGCTGGACGGCAAAACGCTGGCGGCCGCCGCGTTCACGCTGCTGGTGGTGAAGGCGATCATCTGGTCGGTGGCGCTGGGCTCGGGAACGTCCGGCGGCGTGCTGGCGCCGCTGCTGATCATGGGCGGGGCGATGGGGGCCGCGCTTGCCGGCATCCTGCCCGAGGCGACCCCCGGCTTCTGGCCGCTGCTGGCGATGGCCGCGACCATGGGCGGCACCATGCGCGCGCCGCTGACCGCCACCTTCTTCGCGGTCGAGCTGACCGGCAACACCCATATACTGGTGCCGCTGATCGCGGCCTGCGCCACGGCGCACGCGGTCACCGTGCTGTTGATGAAGCGCTCGATCCTGACCGAAAAGGTGGCGCGGCGAGGGCACCATCTGGTGCGCGAATACCGTGTCGATCCGTTCGCGCTGACCAGGGTGCGCGAGGTGATGACGACAGAAGTCGAACGCGTGCCGGCAACGATGACCTTGCATGGCGCCGCCGCCTTCCTGACCGCGCCGGAGACGCGGCACCCGAGCTTTCCCGTCGTGACCGGGGAAGGGCACGTGCTTGGCGTCATCGATCCGCCGGCGATCCTGCGCTGGCGGCGCGCCGGCAAGCACCGCAAGACGACGCTTGGCGAGTTGCTGGCCGGCAGCAAGGTGACGCTTGCCTATCCCGACGAATATCTGGAGGGCCTGTCCGACAAGCTGCTTACGGCAAACATCTCGCATCTTCCCGTCGTTACGCGCGAGGATGCGCGCCTGGTCGGCTATGTCGGCTGGAAGGATCTGATGCGGGTCCGGTCGAAAAAGCAGGCGGAGGAACGCGACCGTTCGGCCTTGCTCTCCTTTGGCGCCCGTCGCCGGAAACAGGGCAGCGCGACGGGCCCTGTCTAAGCCACTCCAGCCCCGCGCTTGGCCCAATCCAGCACGTAAAGCCTGAGCGCGGAGGAGAGGTTGGCGTCGCGCGGACGGGTTTCGTCGATCTCGGCGACGAGAGCGGCAAGCGTCAGCTTTCGCGCCGCCGCGATCGTGACGAGGTCGTCGTAGAAGGGCTTTTCGAGTGAATAGCTCGTGCGATGGCCGCGGATCGTCACGGAACGCTTTTCGACCGGGCTCACGTGAGGCGCTCAGCTCTCGTTTGGATCACCAGGCTTTTCGCGGCGATGGCCGGCGATGAAGTGCTCGGCCTTGTCGGCGGCCAGGCGATCGCGGTCCCGATCGGCCTTGGAGCGGCCATACAGGGCACGGTTCTCGCCAGCCTGCCGCTCCTTCTCGGTCCGCGCCTTTTGCTTGCGGACCTGGCGGAGATTGACGACGTCGCCCATGCCGCACCGTCCGGCGTGTTATTTCTTGCGGAAGGCGTCGAGAGACACCACGTCGGCGCTCTTGCCGGCGTCCGCGGCGGCGGGCTTCTTGTCGGCCTCGGCGGCGGCCTTCTTCTTCGTCTCCGGTTTCTTCTCGGTGACGACGGCCAGCGGCTCGGGCGCGGGCTGCGCCGGTTCGTCGTCGGCTGCGCCGTCCGTCTTGACGTCGAATTCGAGCTCGAAATTGACCGAGGGATCGTAGAAGCCGCGAACGGCGGAGAAGGGGATCTCGAGCTTTTCCGGCACGTCGGAGAAGGAGAGCCCGACCTCGAAGCCGGTGTCGGACACTTTCAGGTCCCAGTACTGGAACTGGATGACGATGGTCATCTGCTCCGGATAGCGCTCGCGCAGCCGCGACGACACGCGCACTCCCGGCGCGCCGGTCAGGAACGTGATGAAGAAATGATGGTTGCCCGGAAGGCCAGTGCGCGCGACTTCGGCCAGGACCTTGCGCATGACGCCGCGCAACGCCTCCTGGGCCAGAATGTCGTAGCGGATGTGGTCGTCGGCCATGTGACGGTCGGGTTCCGTTGAATCGTCCGCATAGCTGTAATCAAGCTTGAGCGCGGCGTAAACCGCATATAGATCGCGGTCTCCCGGAAGCGAGGCTCTTTGCCGACGATTTGATGGCTCAGGCGCCGACGAGCACGCTCTTTCTGGGCGCGTGGGAGGCGGCCTTGTGGCGGCCGAAGGCGCGCAGGAAGGTGCGCACGCCATTGCCGGCGGATTGCAGCACCTCTTCCTCCGTCGGCGTGCCGCCGAGCATGAAGCTTATCTGCAATTCGGCGTTGACGAGGGCAAGGAATTGGCGCGCCGCCACGTCCGGGTCGTCGATCGACAGGTGGCCGGCATAGGCGAGCCGGGCAAAGCGGGCGGCAAGCGCCGACCAGGTTCGCCCCGGCCCCTGTTCGCGCCATTCGGCGAAAAGCTCGGGATAACGTTCGCCCTCGGCCTGGATCAGCTTGCGCAGGAACCTGCCGTCACGGTTGCAGATGCAGTTGCGGTTCATGCGCACGGCAAAGCCGACAAGATCGGCTTCGAGGTCGCCGGGCTGGTCGGGGAAGGTGGCGATGGTGGCGAAGATGCCGGCGTTGCACCGCTCGGTGAGGTCGCGCACGACGGCGACGAAGAGCTTTTCCTTGTCGCCATGGTGGTTGTAGACGGTCTGGCGCGATACGCCGGCCTCGGCGGCGATCAGGTCGATATTGGCGCCGGCAAATCCTTCGCGGCAGAAAACCGAGGCAGCGGCCTCGACAACCGAAATGCGCTTTGCCTCGTGGCTGCGTGGCGGGAAAGTGTCAGGAGAGGCGCCGGACTTCATAAAAATCTATATAGCGGTGATTGACGATTTGGACAAGAGTGTCTAATTTTGTGGACATAGAACAAAGGCATTTCGCTCCGGATGGACGAATAGGTTCGCTCAAGAGACGAACAAGTTCGCTC
>NZ_RZOS01000377.1:0-5719 GCF_004022605.1 Mesorhizobium sp. M4B.F.Ca.ET.089.01.1.1 | reverse complement strand
GATGACATCTTGGCGAGTGGCTTATTGAAAAAGTAGGTATCTGGCACGGTGATCTTAGTCATATAAAAGTTCCTTTCGAAATTGATGGTTCAAATAGCCGATACATTTACGTCTAGGCGCTCGCCTGTCTGGGATGACACGTGGGCCATCTCTAAGAACCAGCCGCCTTTCTTCGCCCAATCGGCAAGGGCTCGGATCAATGCATTTCGTTCGGTAAATTGCCCCAAGAGGGGATCGGGGACTTTGATAAATTCAGCTATATGAAGCTGATGAGGCGTCTTCCAAAGCCTGACAAAGCCTTTGGCCTTGCCCTTCGAGACGCTAATAAGTGTCAGATCAAACGGGGTGGGATTGCTCCCAATATAATTCAGTTCAAATGTGGCAATGTCTTTTAGTTCTGTGGTCATTGTCCTTCTGTTGTCCGTCCTAACGGGACGGTGTTAGCGTTCTATTTTGCTTATTGAGAGCAGGATATAAACTCCTACTCTTTACCTATTATACTCCGTTTTCACCTGAAAGTCAATAGTATAAACGGAGCGTGTTCTTACAAGTCCTTGATATACAAAGCTTTGCACCCCAAAGAAAATTTTTTGAAACACGGAGTAAGGCTACTCTTCCGCCAATTCCTTCCTGATTAACCTGTCGAGTTCACATATTCGGACCTTGAGCCTTCGGCTTTCATCAACGAGTTGAATCAGTTTCAAATCAGGGTCGTCAGGCGAGAGCATCTTCGCTTGCGAGATAGAGTGTGAGCCTCTGTAAAAGTCTATAACCGTACCCATGTGGCGTTTCTCCTATTGATAGGACGACAGAATGCTTCCCGAGCGAAGGCAAGTCTCCGCCGGTTCGATGATGCAGGGGGTTCGGTATCCGGCTGGCTCGTCTAGGTCCCGCTTATGTGGGTGGACTGTCATCGACGTAGGTGCCAGTGGTGGCCGCCAGTAGTTAGACGACTCGATTGCGGCTATCCTTGGGCGGGTTTTGGGGAATCAATGGGAGTTGGGTGAATGAGAGGAGGGAGGCTCGCGACTTTTGTTGTCCTGGCTTGCACAAGTGCGGCAAGTGCTCAGAACATAACCGGGTACTTACATGGCAACGATCTCTACGATAGTTGCTCCGAGAAGAGCGTCCATTCGACTGGCTACGTAGAAGGGGTTGTCGACGCCGACATCTTCCAAGCGTTGGGCTATTGCATTCCGGTTGGAGCAAGGGCCGACCAGATACGAGATGTGGTCTGTCGCTACTTGGAAGCTCATCCGGAATCCCGCCAAGAGCAGGCACCAAAGCTGATCCGGAAAGCGTTCACCGAAGCATGGCCCTGCAAGTGAGCCGGGGCTTTCCGAAATATTGTTCCTCGCACATGAGTCCAGTACGCTAAGCGTGTTGATTCGAACTCCAGCGGGCGACCGCTCTCTTAGTCAGCGGAACTAGGCCCGATGAGCGACTATCCAAAATTCGATTACCTTCGAAAACAGATCGTTCGCGTAGGCGAAGAGTTGTCTGGGAAGATGCTCGTCGCGGATGACCACTCGAACCTTGAACATTATCGGGAAGTCTTCCGAATGGCCTACAACTGGCGCAATTCCCACATCTATCCAATGCGGCGCATCCATCACGAATTAAGCGCCAATGTCCGACAGCGTGGGGTCAAGTTAAAGGGCATCACCTCCGCTCGGTTGAAGCGGATGCAATCCATTCGAGAGAAGCTTGGAGAGAGCACCACTAAGTTTGACCAGATGCAGGATTTAGGTGGCTGTCGTGCCATCATGGATTCGGTCGATGAATACCGGCAACTGATAGCGAAGTACCGGGAAGGCGGGAGCGTCCATCGTATCCGCAATGACACCGACTATTTCGCCAATCCAAGACCGTCTGGCTATCGGGGGCACCATCTGGTGATGGAGTTCCAGCCGCTGGTGAACGAACAGCAGCACAGGGACAGACGTATTGAGGTCCAACTTAGGACCGGTTTGCAGCATGCTTGGGCAACTGCCGTTGAAGCCGTGGGCATCATGCGCCGTGAGAATATGAAACGGGGTAGCGGTGATCCCGATTGGCTTCGTCTATTCGCGTTGATGTCCACCGATTTCGCAATGGAAGAAGATGGCGCAGTGGTTCCAGGCACCCCGGAGGGGAGGCGAGAGCGTCACCAAGAGCTTCGCCACTTGAACGACAAGCTAAATGCCGTCGTCTTCTTGGAGAACATCAATCAGGCGTTCAACTACGCCCCGAGCTACAAGGGAAGCGCCAAGTTTTATCTGGTGCAGATCGACCGTGATAGGAAGGAAGTCCACGTCACCGGCTACAACCAGCCGATCAACGCGACAGAGGGCTTCAGCGCTTCGGAGACTGGCGGGCGACTTATCTCCGTTCTGGCAGAGGTCAACAAAATCGAAGACCTGATGCGGGCATTCCCTAACTATTTTATGGACGTCCAGATGTTCACCGACCACCTCAAAACCATCGTCTATCCTGACAGGTTGCACAAGGTGGCAAAGCTGGCAGCCGAGAGTGTGCGGGCCACCAAGAAGAAATCGTCTAGCTTCCTTGATCTTTCTTGGCTGAAATCTTACATGCCTCAGCGCTAGGATAGCTTGCCGTGGTGGCAATTTAGCGAAGGGGTAAAATAAATGGCGAAACTTGTTCAATTCAAAGATGTTTTGGCGGAGGGACCTGTTCTTGTGAATATCGATTTGGTCCGGATTGTAAGAGAAGATTTCTCTGACCCGGCCAACACGTACATCAGCTTTGACAACGAGCACGGCATTACTGTCGAAGGGGACCTGCGGACCGTCTGGAAATCCTTTCACGGCTAGGTATCAAAAGAAAAAAGGCCCCGCGAAGGGCAAGGGCCTAGGATACGGTCGGGGTATGGTCTGACGAGAGGATCAGCCCCGATCAGAGTAGTCCCGATGTGGGGTAGAAGCGATTAGATTTCAGGCGGTTACGATCTCGTCGGGCGTCGCCTGTCGCTCAATCATTTTCTGTTCATCCTGTCGTCCCTTTCCTAAGAGCTTCGCCCTGACGGCATCCTGATTGGCGTGGGCATACCGGAAGAGCATCGCCGGTGTCCTGTGACCAGATATGCCGGCAACCTCCGGGATCGACAGACCAAGCTCAAACAGCCTCGAAATCCCCTCGTGTCTCAGATCGTGGAAATGAAGGTCCTCGATAGCTGGTTCTGCTCGCTTGCAGATACGGGTCCAACTCGTCTTCACTACCTCGACATCCAACGGGAATGCTCTCGTCGTCGGAGTGACCCTAGGTGGGCCAATAATTCCCCGTGGTTGAGCGAAAGCCAGGATGAGACAGGACGATGCTTTGTCTGTCAGTGGTATCACTCTCGAATGGCCGTTCTTCGAGACAGGGATGGTCAACAGATGCCGTTGGAAATCGACGTTGCGGAATTCTATTGCGAGGATTTCCCCCTGCCGCATGGCCGTCTCTAGGGCAAAGACGATGATAGGAACTAGGTACGGATTGGGCTGACCGTCTAGCGTCCTGAGCTTCCCGGCTTGCGACAGCAATCGTTCTTCCTCTCCGGGGCGTAACCTCCGCTCACGTCTGACATCGATGGCAGGCAGATAGAGGTCTTGGAGAGGGTTTCCTGTCGGTATGTGCCATTCAGCCTTGGCGACCTTGAACATGTGGAAGAGCGGAGCGAGTTCCCTCCGGAGTGACTTCGCTGTCACCGGGCGACCTGTGAGCCTCGAAACCTCCTTAAGCCTTTGGTCACGGTACTGTGCGAAATCCTTTGATTGAAGGTCGTTCAGGGTTTTCGTCGCGATAGGATAGCGGAGGAACCTGTCGAGCAGGATCGTTTCGAATCTTGCTGAACGCTTCTTGGGGAGAACCTCGGTTTTGTAGCGAGTGACGAGTTCAGCCAGGGTGATCGATTTGAGTGTCTTCCTGTCGGGTCCAAGCTCTTGGCGGTCTAACTGCCGTTCGATCTCCCGTGCCCATTCGAGGGCGTCTGACTTGGCGAGGAACGACTTCGATCTCGCTTCGTGGCCTCTCCGTCTGACTTGGACATTCCATTTGCCGTTACGCTTGCGAATTGATGCCATTTCGGATGCTCCGTGTGACCCAGTTGTGACCGGAAGGTCGATCCCCGAAGATTGTGTTGGGAAATCAGATGTTTCGGGTGAGTGAACATATCATCCGTCATGATGACGGCACCGCAAGCGGTGTCTGGGGCGTCCATACGCTGCAGAGCGCCTTCCAGCCGATCTTCGCCTTCAACGAAGGCAAGCTGTCGATCGTCGCGTTCGAGGGGCTGATCAGGCCGTTTCGCGACGGCGAGCCGCAGTCGCCGATGACTTTCTTCAACACCTGCCCGGCGGGCGACCGTCTGCATATCGAGGCGCTGACGCGCACGCTGCACCTGCTCAACGCCGGCGTCTGCCTGCCGGAAGAGGCATCGATCTTCGTCAATTTCGATCCCTCGGTGTTCACCGATCGCGGCGTCGCCGACAAGGCGTTGCGCGACATGCGGCTGGTGCTGCACGAGGCCGGCATCGACCCGCGCCGCATGGTGTGCGAAGTGACCGAGCAGAAGTCGGCATCGCAGGAGGCGCTCTACAGCTTCGTCGAGGCGCTGAGGGCCAACGGCTTCCGCATCGCGGTCGACGATTACGGCGCCGACGAATCCGACATCAACCGGATCAAGGAGCTCAAGCCCGACATCGTCAAGTTCGACGCGCACTGGATCACGCAGCTGATGGAGTCCGGCGCCGGCTTTGCCCTCTTGACCACCATGGTGAGGAGCTTCGAGCAGCAAGGCATCCGCACCGTGTTCGAAGGCCTCGAGGAGGGCTGGCAGCTCGAGCTCGCCGAGAAATCGGGAGCCTCGATGGTGCAGGGCTTCGTGCTGGCGCGGCCGGAACTGGCGCCGACCAGTTTTCGCGTCTTCGGCAAGGGTGCCCCGCCGCCCGCGACTGCGACGGGCGCCGGCGAGACGCCGGCCGGTCCGGGCGCAGCGCCGGCAGCGCGCGGGGCGCGGGTATTCGGGCGCAGGACCGCATCGTGAGCGTATGGCCGGACAGGCGGCGCAACGCCGCCGAGGCGATCTTTGCCGACGAGATCGGTATCGAATACGGCGTCTATGGCGAGTTCCGGCTGAAGAGCGCCTACCAGCCGATCTTCGCACCACGCGGCCGCTCGCTGGCGCCGGTCGCCGTCGAGGCGCTGATCGAGGCGCAGCGGGACGCGAGGCCGCTCGCGCCGCCGGTGTTCTTCGACGGCGTTCCATCTCCGGACCGCCTGTTCGTCGAGACGATGTGCCGGATGCTGCATTTGCGGAACTTCCGCAACATCGGCGTCGAGGGGCTCGACCTGTTCTTCAATTACAATCCGCTGGTCAACGATCATCTCGGGCGGGCGCTGGCCGAGATCCGGCTGATGACCAGGCATCTCGGCGAGCTCGACCTCTACCCCGGCATGCTGGTGTGCGAGATCACCGAGCAGGCGGCCGACGATCATGTCCTTGCCAGCCTGGTGCGCGAGATGCGGCGTGACGGCATCCGCATCGCCATCGACGATTTCGGCACCGGCCACTCGACCGAGGCGCGCATCGCGCTGCTTGCGCCGGACATCGTCAAGATCGACGGCGCCTGGTTCGCCGAGTTCTGCCGCCATGCCGCGGCCGAGCGTTTCTTCCGGCCGCTGGTCTCGACGCTGCACGACCGCGGTGCCAAGGTGCTGGTCGAGGGCATCGAGC
>NZ_RZOS01000376.1:0-5726 GCF_004022605.1 Mesorhizobium sp. M4B.F.Ca.ET.089.01.1.1 | reverse complement strand
ATACAGTGGGCGGCGATCACCGGGGTGATCGCGACGGTCTCGGTCTTCGCCATCGCGCAAGGCCTGAGCTACCCGCTGCTCAGCTTCATCCTGCAGCGCCAGGGCATCTCGCCGGCGATGATCGGGCTTTCGGCTGCGATGACGCCGATCGGCTTCATCCTGTCCTCGCCGATGATCCCGGCGCTGGCGCGCCGTTTCGGGCCAGGGCGGACGGCACTCACCTGCGCCGCGCTTTCCGCGCTGGTGCTGGCTTTGGTCGGCTGGACGCAGAACGTCTATCTGTGGTTCCCGCTGCGCTTGCTGATCGGCGTCGTCACCAACCCGCTCTATGTTCTCAGCGCAATCTGGGTGATCGCGCTGGCGCCGCCGTCGCGCCGCGGCCGCGTCATGGGCTTCTATTCGACCGTCATCTCGGCCGGTTTCGCCGCCGGTCCGCTTTGCCTGCTTGCGGTCGGCACCGAGGGCTGGCCGCCATTCCTGGTCGGCATCTTCGCGTTTGTCTTCTGCGGCGGCTGCCTGGCGCTGGTGCTTGGGCGTCTGCCCAAGGTCGACGAGGCCGGACAGCAGGTTTCGGTGATGGGCTTCATGCCGAAGGCATGGCTGCTGCTCGCCGCCGTGGTCGTGGCCGCCGGCTTCGAGCAGGCTGTACTGGCCCTGCTGCCGGTCTACGGCACTCACTACAGCATTGCCGAGGCCAGCATGTCGGCGCTGCTGTCGACGATGATCGCCGGCAACATCGCCATGCAGGTGCCGCTCGGCCTGCTGGCCGAAAGACTGACGGCGCGCCTGGTGCGCTTCCTGTGCGTGTCGCTGACCGTGCTCGGCTGCGTGCTGCTGCCGCTGCTGATCGAGACGCCTTTGATCTGGCCCTGCGTGTTCATCTGGGGCGCTGTCTCCTACGGCATCTATACGATGTCGATCATCGAGCTCGGCGAGCGCTTCACCGGCTCGGCGCTGGTCGCCGGCAACGCCGCCTTCTCGCTGATGTGGGGCGTCGGCGGCATCCTGGTGCCGCCACTCACCGGCGGCGTCATGGATATCACCGGCGCGTCCGGCCTGCCGGCCACTCTCGGAGCGATCTGTGCCGCACTGGCGGTGGCGACCGTTCTGCGCCGGCGCGTGATGTGAAGGAAAAGCCGGGTTCGTCGCGACAAGCTGTCATTGCCATCTTGAATGTGAGCGTCCGTGACGCGATGTAGGCGAGGCCGCCTGACAAGCTTTCGGAGACCGTGCGTGACCCAAACCATCACAAAAGGCCAGACTGAACCGGCCGCCGGAGATTCCTTCCTTTGGCTGGAAGACCGAAATGGCAAGGGGGCGCTCGACTGGGTGCACGCCCAGAACGGGCTGACGGTTGCCGAGCTGCAGGGCGATCCCGGCTACCAGGCTTCGTTCGAAACCGCACTCGACCTGATGACGGCCGAGGACAACATCCCGATCGGGACCGCGATCAACGGCCACGTCTACAATTTCTGGCAGGACAAGAACAACGTGCTCGGCCTGTGGCGCCGCACGGCGGTCGCTTCCTACAAGACCGACAAGCCGGAATGGGAGACGATCGTCGATTTCGACGTGCTCTCCGCGAAAGAAGGCATCAAATGGGTGTTCAGCGGCGCGAGCCGCCTCTACCCCGATTTCAACCGCTGCCTGGTGAGCATGTCGCCGGATGGCGGCGATGCCAGCGAGATGCGCGAGTTCGACATCGCGGCGAAGTCCTTCGTCGAAGGCGGCTTTCGCGCCCCCGCCTCGAAGTCGGGTTTTTCTTGGCTGGACGAAGACACCGTCATCGTCTCGGCCGCCTTCGAGGAGGACGACAAAACGCAGTCCGGCTATCCGCGCGTGGTCAAGCTGTGGAAGCGCGGCACGAGGCTGGAAGACGCCACGCTTATCTTCGAGACCGAAAAGCAGGACCTCGCGGCCGGCGGCGGGGTCGAGATCGACGGCGACAGGCGGCACTTGTTCCTGGCCCGAACCATCGATTTCTTCTCCTCGCACAGCTTCCTGCGGCTCGCTTCCGGCGAGAACCGGCGCATTCCGCTTCCAGACGACGTGACCGACACGGCGATCTTCCAGGGACAGCTCGTCTTTGGCGTGCGCAGCCCGTGGACGGCGCCCGACGGCACGCACTGCCTGCCAGACGGGCTTTATTCGGTGGATTTCGAACGCTGGATCGACACCAACACGCTGGGGCCGGTCGAAACCGTGCTCGCGCCGGCGCATCGCGTCTCGATCGCCGGGCTCGCCCGCACCGAGCGGCGGCTGTTCATCAACCTGATGGACAATGTGCGCGGCAAGGTCGTCGCTTGCGATCGGACAGGCGAGGGTTGGTCGCTGAAGCCGGTCGGCCTGCCGGAAAACGGCAATGTCGGCATCAGCCATGCCGAGCATTTCGGCGCCAGCGTCTCCTTCTCCTTCACCGATTTCCTGACGCCGAGCTCGATCATCTGGTCTGACGACGATGGCGAGACGCTTCGGTCGGTGAAGGCGCAGCCGGCCCGCTTCGACGCTTCGCCCTTCATCTCCGAACAGTTCGAGGCACGCTCGAGCGACGGCACGATGATCCCCTATTTCGTGGTCAGGCGGCGCGACCAGGGCGGACCGGTGCCGACGCTGCTCTACGGCTATGGCGGCTTCGAAGTGCCGCTTCTGCCGGGCTATGCCGGCGTGCGCGGCAGGCTTTGGCTGGAGAAGGGCAATGTCTATGTGCAGGCCAACATCCGCGGCGGTGGCGAATTCGGCCCGGCCTGGCACCAGGCGGCGCTCAAGGGCAATCGCCAGAAGGCTTTTGACGATTTCGCGGCCGTTGCCGCGGACCTTGTCCGGCGCGGCATCACCACGGCGGCGCAGCTCGGCATCCAGGGTGGCTCGAATGGCGGCCTGCTGACCGGCACGTCGCTGATCCAGCATCCGGAACTGTTCGGCGCCGTCATCATCGACGTGCCGCTGCTCGACATGCTGCGCTACACCGAATTGCCGCCGGGGGCCTCGTGGATCGCCGAGTATGGCGATCCCGCGAAGCCGGAAGAGGCGGCGTGGCTGGCCGCCTACTCGCCCTATCAACATGTCAAAGCGGGTGCCGCCTATCCGCCAGTGCTGCTGATGACCTCGACGGCCGACGACCGCGTCCATCCCGGCCATGCCCGCAAGATGGCGGCGCGCCTGCAGGAGGCTGGCCACGGCCGGACACTCTTCTTCGAGGAAACCGAGGGCGGCCATGGCGGGCGTGGCGATCGTCGTCCTCAAGCGGCGCAAACGGCGATGCGCTATGTCTTCCTGCAGCGGGCGCTGGCGGGTACGGCTTGAATTCAGGGCATCAGGCGGCTTAAGGTGCCGCCATGGCTTGCACGAAGACATCAGGCGCCTTCGGGGTCGCGGTGACGCCGTCACCGCGGACGCTTCGTGCCGAGCTGCTCAGGCTTTGCGCCCGCATCGGCTATTCGCCGCCCGCCCTCCTCTGAGGAATCCGCCCCGGCCGTTGCCGGATTGATTCAAGAGGAAAGAGCAAATCCATGACCTATCAGAATTATTCGCTGAAGCAGCTTCAGCAGATCGACGCCGCGCACCACCTGCATCCCTTCACCGACCACAAGGAGCTGCGCGAGGCGGGCTCGCGCATCATCACCCGTGCCGACGGACCGTTCATCTACGATGCCGAAGGCACCGAGATCCTCGACGGCATGGCCGGCCTCTGGTGCGTCAATGTCGGCTACGGCCGCAACGAGCTGGCCGAGGCCGCCTATGCGCAGATGAAGGAGCTGCCATACTACAACTCCTTCTTCAAATGCTCGACGCCGACACCGGTGCTGTTGTCGAAGAAGCTGGCGGAACTGGCGCCGAAGCAAGTCGGCCAGGTGTTCTACGGCTCTTCCGGCTCGGAGGCCAATGACACGGCGCTCAGGCTCGTGCGCCACTACTGGGCGCTGGAGGGCAAGCCGGAGAAGAACCGCATCATCTCGCGCAAGATGGGCTATCACGGCTCGACCGTTGCCGGCACCTCGCTCGGCGGCATGGAGCCGATGCACAAGCAGCTCGGCGGCGCCGTGCCCAACATCGTCCACGTGATGATGCCCTATGCCTATGAGCTCGCGCTGCCCGGCGAAAGCGACCATGATTTCGGCCTGCGGGCGGCCAAGGCGGTCGAGGACGCCATCCTCGAGGCCGGCGCCGACAAGGTCGCCGCCTTCATCGGCGAGCCGGTGATGGGCGCCGGCGGGGTGAAGATCCCGCCGCTGAGCTACTGGCCGGAAGTGCAGCGCATCTGCCGCAAATACGATGTGCTCTTGATGCTGGACGAGGTGATCACCGGCTATGGCCGCACCGGCGAATGGTTCGCGGCGCAGACCTTCGGCATCGAGCCCGACACCATCACCACGGCCAAGGCGCTGACATCGGGCTACCAGCCGCTGTCGGCGCTGCTGGTCGGCGACCGCATCAGCAGGACGCTGGTCGAGAAGGGCGGCGAGTTCTACCACGGCTACACCTATTCCGGTCACCCCGTGGCCTGCGCCGTGGCGCTGAAGAACCTCGAGATCATCGAGCGCGAAGGCCTGGTCGAGCGGGTCAGGAACGACACCGGTCCATACTTCGCCCAGGCGCTGCAGGAGCGTATCGCCGGGCACAATCTGGTCGGCGAAGTGCGCTCGATCGGGCTGATGGGGGCGATCGAGATCGTCAAGGACAAGGCGACCAAGGAGCGCTACCTGCCGTCGGGAAGTGCCGCCGTCGTCGTGCGCGACCACGCGATCGCGCAGGGCATGATGCTGCGCGCCACCGGCGACACGATGATCCTGTCGCCGCCGCTGATCTGGACGCGCGAGACGGTCGACATGGCTTGCGATCGCATCGCCAGGGCGCTCGATCTCGCCGAAGCGGATTTGCGCAAGCGCTGAACGAAGGCCGGGCGGCGTCCGCGACGGCGCCCGGCCGTTTCCCATTGGCGTCAATCATGATCGTGGACCAACGGCCGGGCGGTTGCTGCCGTGTCCCAGACCAGGAAATGTGCTGAAATGCCGGATGCCGTCTGACAGTATGCGCCAGCGGTCATGTGAACCAATGGCAATTTCATACAAGGTCAGGCGCATATGGTGAGTTCCTTTCGTGCGGTCGTGGTCGGTGGCGGCTGCGTCGGTGCCGGCATTCTCTATGGCCTGGCAAAGCGCGGCTGGACCGATGTGGCATTGCTGGAGAGGACGCAGCTTACCGCCGGCTCGACCTGGCATGCCGCAGGGCTCATTCCGTCCTATGCGCGCAGCCGCAACGTCGGCCGCATGATCGCCAGGTCGATTGAGATCTATGAGGGCCTGGAGGCCGAGACCGGCCAGAAGGTCGGCTGGCACAAATGCGGCCAGCTGCGCATCGCCAACACGCGCGACCGGCTCGACGAGTACAAGAGCTATATGGATGTCGCGGAGGTCCAGGGCGTGCGGGCCCGGATCGTGTCGCCGGCGGAGGCGCGCGAGATCTGGCCGCTGCTCGACAACAAGGACATGCTGGGCGCCCTTTACCATCCCGACGATGGTCACATTGCACCGGCGGACGTTACCCAGGCGATGGCCAAGGGCGCACGCGACCTCGGCGCGAAGGTCCATCTCGACACCGAAGTTGTCGGGTTCGAGCGGATGCCGAGCGGCGAGTGGAAGGTCAAGACCTCGCGCGGCGACATCCTCTGCGAGCATGTCATCCTGGCAACCGGCAACTATGCGCGCCAGACCGGCGCCATGCTGGGG
>NZ_RZOS01000375.1:0-5729 GCF_004022605.1 Mesorhizobium sp. M4B.F.Ca.ET.089.01.1.1 | reverse complement strand
GACAATGGCGATTTTGGGCTTGGACATTTTGGGAGGCTCTCCTTGCGGGAAATTGTGGTATCGTTTGGATACCGGCGCTATATGAGATACCGCAAAAGCGAAGTGCAAGGAGGCACGTTTTTGTTACTGAGGCACCCGCATATCACCGAAGACTGCCGCGCCGTGTCGGAAATCCTGCAGCGCGTCGGCGACAAATGGACCGTTCTGGTGGTCGGCAAGCTCGGCGACGGACCGCTGCGCTTCAATGAACTTCGCGCCGCCGTCGGCGGCATTTCGCAGAAGATGCTGACCACCACATTGCGCGGTCTGGAACGCGATGGCTTCGTCATCCGCACCGTCTTTCCGACCATCCCGCCGCGCGTCGACTACGAGTTGACAGAGCTTGGCCACGAGCTGCTGGTGCCGGTCAGCGCGCTCGGCGCGTGGGCGCGCAGGAACACCGCCAGGGTCAGGGCCGCGCGCGAGAAATTCGACGGTCTGCACGGCTGAAAGCCTGTTGCCGCAAGGATTTTTGGCGCAAGGCCCGCGAAAGATGAACCTTGGTGCCGACCCGTTTTCTGGCCGGCCGCTGTGGCGGGTCCGTCCCGTTTTCAGCTTCCGGTGGATCGTCTCGTTGTCAGCCCGGCGGGCCGTCTGCTCACTGCAATCGTCTGCGGTTTCTGGCCGGCGTCGCATCCGGTCGCCAGGCATTTTTCGCATGCGCCCGGCGGCTTGCCGATGACGCTATTTTGCGAAGCGCAAGAGAGCCCGGCATCGGCTTGCCTGATCTCGGTATAGGCAGTTGCGGCGAGCAGGCCGAACAGGCCCAGGACGGCTCCCGCAAGAACACCGTTCAGCGTTCGTTGACGCATTGTCTTCTTCCCAAGCCCGGGCGGACGGACTTGGTCACGGAAATTTGCGCACGACTGTGAAGGAGCTCACGCAGCCCGCCGGCAGGGCCCTCGCCTGCCGGAGCCGGGTCAGCCTTCGGCCGGAACCGCCTTCGGCTTGCCCTCGCCGTCCAGCGCCACCATGACGAAATCGGCATGGGTGACCTTCTCCATCAGGTCGGAGAGATAGCGCTGCGCCCAGGCCTCGACCTTGAGCGCCATCGAGGTGCGGCCGACGCGCTCGACATGGGTGTAGATGCAGAGCGTGTCGCCGATCTTCATCGGCTTGGCGAAGGACATCTCCTTGACCGCCGCCGTCACCACGCGGCCCTTGGCGCGTTCGGCGGCGCGGATGCCGCAGGCAAGGTCCATCTGCGCCATCACCCAGCCGCCGAAGATATCGCCGGCCGCGTTGGCGTCCGAAGGCATGGCCAGCGTCCTCAGTGTGAGGTCGCCGATCGGCCGTCCGTCCGCGTAGTGCACCATGCCAAAATCCCCGAGATCGATGACATGATCCCGTAGCGTCACCGCGCCGGCAGGTCAACGCGCCGCGGATGCTGTCGCAAGCAGCGGCTGGCTTGACCCTAAAAGTAACGCTCGAGGTTCGCGCGGATGCGATCGAGCACGCTATCCCCGGAAACGTCGGGGACGAACTCCTTGCCGGTGATCGCCTCATAGGCCTGCGCATAGACCCGCGAAGCCTGTTCGACGATCTCGTCCGGTATGGTTGGGATCGGGTCCCTGTAGGGATCGCAGCGCGCCGCGACCCATGACCGGATGAAATCCTTGTCGAAGCTCTCGGGCCGTTCGCCGCTCGCAAAGGCCTGTTCGTAGCTGGCCGCGATCCAGTAGCGGCTGCTGTCCGGCGTGTGGATCTCGTCGGCCAGGATGATGGTCCCGTTTCTGTCGGTGCCGAATTCATATTTCGTGTCGGCGAGGATGAGCCCGCGTTCGGCGGCGCGCGCCTGGCCGCGGGCGAACAGCCGCAGCGCGTAATCTGACACGGTATCCCACTGTGCCGGCGTAAGAAGTCCCTGATCGAGGATCTCTGCCTTCGACAGCGGCTCGTCATGGCCGCCATCCGAAGCCTTGCTCGTCGGCGTGATGACCGGCTCGGCCAGCTTCTCATTGTCGCGCAGGCCGTCCGGCAGGGTCATTCCATACATCGCCCGTTCGCCCTTCCGGTACCGGGTCAGGATCGAGGTGCTGGTGGTTCCCGCCAGATAGCCGCGCACGACGATCTCGACCGGCAGGATGTCGAGCCTTGTGCCGACGACGACGTTCGGGTCGGGATATTCGAGGACATGGTTCGGGCAGATATCGGCCGTTTCCTCGAACCAGTAGCGGGCGGTCTGGGTGAGGATCTCGCCCTTGAACGGGATCGAGGCCAGGATGATGTCGAAGGCGCTGAGGCGGTCGGTGGCGATGATGATGCGCCTGCCGTCGGGCAGGTCGTAGTTCTCGCGGAGCTTGCCCTTGTAGTAGCCGGGCAGTTCCGGGATGAAGGCATCGGAGAGGGTACGCATTTGGATCTCCTGCCTCCCGCGGATTGGTCGATGCCTTCGCATAAGCTCTCGACCCCGTGCATATCAAGCGGGATTGTCGGGTTATCCCGCTAGCCATCGCTATTGCGGCGGTCGTATTTTTCACAACCGATGCCGGAAGGCGCGGCGACGCGGCGAACCCGCCGCGTCTAGGCTGCGGCCAGATTTCCGGAGCCGCCCACCAGTCATGCAGACCTATGATTTCATTATCGTCGGCTCCGGCTCGGCCGGTTCGGTGCTCGCCGAAAGACTGTCGGCCTCCGGCCGTTTCTCGGTCCTGGTGCTGGAGGCCGGCGGCACCGACCGCCGCTTCTACCTCCAGATGCCGCTCGGCTACGGCAAGACCTTCTTCGACCCGGCCGTCAACTGGAACTATAAAGCAGAGCCCGATCCTGGCCTTGGCGGCAATGCCGACCACTGGCCGCGCGGCAAGCTGCTCGGCGGCTCCAGCTCGATCAACGCCATGGTGTATATCAGGGGCGCACGCGAGGACTTCGACGCCTGGGCGGCCGCCGGCAATCCAGGTTGGAGCTACGACGACCTGGTCCCCGCCTTCAAGGCGCTGGAGGACAATGAGGCCGGCGCCGACAGATGGCGCGGCGTCGGCGGTCCCTTGCACATCACCGACTGCGCAAATGCCGTCCACCCGCTGACGAAACGCTACCTTGCGGCAGCGCAGCAGGCCGGCCTGCCGCTCAATCCGGATTTCAACGGCGCTTCCCAGGAAGGCGTCGGCATCTACCAGATCACCACCAGGAACGGCCGCCGCATGTCGGCCGCCCGCGCCTTCCTGCGCCCGGCGATGAAGCGTGCCAATGTGCGCGTCGAGACAAACGCGCTGGCGACCAAAATCCTGTTCGAGGGCAAGCGGGCCGTCGGTGTCGAATATCAGCAGAACGGCGAGACCAGGACCGCGCGCGCTGGCCGTGAGGTCATCCTGTCCGGCGGCTCCATCAACTCGCCGCAGCTTCTGCAGCTCTCCGGTGTCGGCCCGTCGGCGCTGCTCCGAGACCTCGGCATTCCGCTCATCCACGCCAACGAGAATGTCGGCGCGAACCTGCAGGACCATGTCGGCATCAACTACACGTTCAAGGGCAGGCTGCCGACACTCAACCAGATCCTGCGCCCCTGGTGGGGCAAGCTCATGGTCGGCATGCAGTACATCCTGTTCCGGTCCGGGCCGCTGTCGCTGTCGATGAACAATGCCGGCGGTTTCTTCCGCACCGACGCGACCCTGGCGCGGCCGAACATGCAGCTCTATTTCCAGGCCTTCTCCACCGTCATTCCCAAGAGCGGTGAGCGCCCGATCCTGACCCCCGACCCATGGCCCGGCTTTTCCATCGGCCTTTCCAACTGCCGCCCGTCGAGCCGCGGCGAGATCATGATCCGCTCGAGCAATCCGCGCGACTATCCGCGGATCACGCCCAATGCCTATTCGACCAACGCCGATGTCGACGAGATGCTGGCGGCGGTGAAGTTCGTGCGCAAGATCGCCGCGATGCCGGCGATGGCCGAGATCATCGAGGAAGAGGTTTTGCCCGGTCCGTCAATCACTTCCGACGCCGACCTGATTCAGGATTTCAGGAAGCGCTCGGGCACCGTCTACCATCCGGTCTCGACCTGCCGCATGGGGCCGGACGCCGCGCGCGCCGTCGTCGATCCGCGCCTCAGGGTGCACGGGATTGCCGGCCTGCGCGTCATCGACGCCTCGATCTTTCCCGACAACATCACCGGCAACACCAACGCCGCCTCGATCCTGACCGGATGGAAGGGCGCCGAACTGGTTCTGGAGGATCAGAAATGAAGATCACCGACGTCAAGACCTGGGTTGTCGGCAACCCGCCGCCCGGCATCGGCGGCAAGTATTTCATCTTCGTCAAGCTCACCACCGATGGCGGCGTGGTCGGCTATGGCGAGGCCTACAACGCCACCTTCTCCGGCCACGTCACCGCCAGGATGATCGAGGACATGGCCGAGCGTTATCTTGTCGGCCGCGATCCGCACGACATCGAGAACCTCTTCCGCCGCATCTATTCCTCCGGCTTCACCCAGCGCCCGGACGTTTCCGGCATGGGCTGTTTCTCGGCGCTGGAAATGGCCTGCTGGGACATCATCGGCAAGGAAGCGGACAAGCCGGTCTACAAATTGCTCGGCGGCCAGGTGCACGAGACGCTGCGCTCCTACACCTATCTCTACCCGCACACCGGCAGCGTCCATTCCGAGGACGCGCGCGGCAGGAACGTCTACAACGACCCCGACATGGCCGCGGCCTGCGCGCTCGAATATGTCGAGCAGGGCTTCAACGCGGTCAAGCTCGACCCGGCCGGCCCCTACACCGCTTTCGACGGCCACCAGCCGCGCCTCATCGATATCGACCTCTCCGCCCGCATGGTCAAGGCGATCCGCGAGGCCGTCGGAAACAGGGCGGACATCCTGTTCGGCACGCATGGCCAGTTCACCGCCTCGGGCGCGCTGCGTCTCGCCCGCGCCATCGAGCCCTATGACCCGCTGTGGTTCGAGGAGCCGGTGCCACCCGATATGCCGGAGGTGATGGCGCAGGTCGCCCGCGGCACGTCCATCCCCATCGCTACCGGCGAGCGGCTCACGACCAAATTCGAGTTCGCCCGCGTCATCGAGAACCGCGCCGCGACCATCCTGCAGCCCGACCTCGGCCGCTCCGGCGGCATCCTGGAAACCAAGAAGATCGCCGCCATGTCCGAGGCCTACCACATCCAGGTCGCGCCGCACTGTTATTGCGGGCCGATCGTCGGCGCCGCCAACATCCAGCTGGCGGTGACGCTGCCCAATTTCCTGATCCTGGAATCGCTGAAGCAGTGGGACGGTTTTCACGCCACCCTGCTGAAGAAGAAGATCGAGTGGCAGGACGGCAACGTCATTCCCTCGAAGGAGCCCGGCCTCGGCGTCGAGCTCAACGAGGCGGTCTGCGACGCGCATCCCTACAGCGGCAAGGATCTGCATCTGCAGATGATGCAGACGCCGTTGATGCCGTGAGCGAGGGGCCCGCTTACGCCTTCATAGGCCTAGGCCATCTCGGCGGCCACCTCGCCGCCAGCCTGGTCCGCAATGGTTTCGACGTCACCGTCTTCGACCGCGACCCGGCAGCCGTCGAGCGCCTGGTGGCACTCGGCGCCAGCGCTGTGGACAGCCCGGCGGAAGCCGCCGCCCGCGCCGGCAATGCCATCTCTTGCCTGCCATCGCCCAAGGTCAGCGAGACAGTGCTCGCCGGTCCCGGCGGATTGCTCGAAGGCCTGCCGGCTGGCGGCGCCTGGATCGAGATGTCGACCAACGGCCGCGA
>NZ_RZOS01000374.1:0-5735 GCF_004022605.1 Mesorhizobium sp. M4B.F.Ca.ET.089.01.1.1 | reverse complement strand
CTCCTCCACCGGCGCCGAGACCGGGCCGTCATAGACGATTTTCGCCGTCAGCTTGTCGCGGTTGGCGATCGGCAGGAAGATATCGATCGGTCCCTTCGCCTTTAGCGCCACGCCGGATTTGGCGCCGCCGAACACCTGGGCTTCCCCGACCACCTCGTCCTTGGCGAAGATCTCGGTCTTCTGGAACGAGCGGACGCCCCAGTCGAGCAGCTTGCGCGCTTCCTCCGACCGTTCGCGGTCGCTCGCCAGCCCACTCATCGCCGCGATGACGCGCGTGCCATTGTGGCTGACCGTGCCGACAATGCCGAAGCCCGCCGCCTCGCTCGTGCCGGCGACGAAGCCGTCGGCCTCGATGCCCATGGCCAGCAGCGGGTTGCGGTTTCTCTGGGTAATCTTGTTCCAGGTGAAATCCGGCTGGCCGTAGTAATGATAGAAATCGGGATAGTCGCGCCAGAGATGCAGCGCCAGCTGCGCCAGTTCGTGCACTGTCGTCTGCTGGCCGTCGGCCGGCAGGCCGGTCGAGTTGACGAAGGTCGATTTCGGCAGGCCAAGCTGGCGCGCGCGCTCGGTCATCTGCGCGGCGAAATTGGACTCCGATCCGGCCATGCCTTCGGCCAGAACGATGCAGCCGTCATTGGCGGCCTGCACCGTCACGCCCTGGATCAGGTCCTCGACGCGGACCGCCGATTTGAGCTTGGCGAACATGGTCGACGTGCCCGACGGCGCGCCGCCGGTGCGCCAGGCGTTCTCGCTGACCACGAATGTGTCATCGAGCGTCGTGCGACCTGACTTGATGGCGTTGAAGACCACTTCCATCGTCATCAGCTTCGCCATCGAGGCCGGCGGGATCGGCTTGTCGACATCCTTGGCGAACAGCACGGTGCCGGTGTCTGCATCGATCATGAAGGCTTGCGCCGCCTTGGTCTCGAAAAGCTGCGCATTGGCCGGAATCAGGGAAAGCAGCAAAAGGCAGAGCCCTGCGAGGGGCGGGAAAAGGCGCAACTGCATAAAGGCTCGACCTGTTAGCCGGTATTGGCAATTTCGGTGAAGCTATCAGGCTTTTTTCCGGCGGATCAACCGTGCGGTTGAAATAGATCAGTCGCGCACGACGAGCGCGTCCGGCGCGCCGTGCGACCAGGCGGCCTTCAGCAGATCATCGACGCTGCCATGGCCGTCCGGATAGACGTTGACCGCGTACCAATCATTGCCGTCGAGCTCGGTCCGCTGGATTTCGGTCCGGCCGAAGGGCTTGAGCGCCGAGGCCACACGCTTTGCCTCGGCGGCATCATCGAAGGAGCCGGCGGCGACATAGTCGGTAACATCCGGCGACGTCGAATTGGATCTCTTCCAGGACTGCAGGATGTCGGAGGGCGACATACCGGCGCCATCGAAAGCCGCGAAGACATCGGCGCGGCCGACGCGCTCATCGGCATAGGAAAGCGAGGCCATGGCGAAGGGCGAATTCGGCGGCAGGCTGATGTCCGGCCGCTCCGGCACGATCGGCCCGAAATCAGGCAGCGCCACGTCGCCGGGCGCTTGCGAAGACATGGTCGGCTCGGCCTGCGGCGCCTGGCCGGAATCCGTCAGCTGGCCGGGGAACGGCACGGCGGCGGCAGTCGCGCCCGCCGCCAGAACCGGCGTCGGCCCGTTCATCGCCACCATCACGCCGGTCGGCAGGCCGTCGGACGGATCCGGACGCCTGTTGCCGGGATGGTAGGAGGCCATCAGATACTGGTCGTCATTGCCATCGAGCGGCGCGCGGCCGACATATTCGACCTTCACCTTAGCGGTGCCGACCTTGTCATAGTCGAGCATCTGCGCGGCGCGCTGCGAGACGTCGATGATGCGGCCCTCATGGTATGGGCCACGGTCGTTGACGCGCACGATGACCGAACTGCCGGTTTCGAGGTTGGTGACGCGGGCGTAGCTCGGCAGCGGCATCGTCGGATGCGCCGCCGTGAGTTGCGCCGTGTCGTAGACTTCGCCATTGGCCGTCAGCCGGCCGTGGAAGGCATCGCCATACCAGGATGCCAGGCCGACCTTGCGGTAGCGCTTGTCTTCCTTGGGATAATACCATTTGCCGCGCACCTGGTAGGGCTTGCCGAGTTGGTCGCGGCCGCCGCCGCGCCGCATGAAGGCAACGCGCGGGCTCGCCTTCACGCCATATTCGGTCTCAGCGAAATATTCCTTGGAACGCGGCCTCTTGTCGACCATCGCCTTCGGCTGCGGTGTCGATGTGCAGGCCGCAAGCAGCACCGCCGACAGCGCGCACAGTGCAAGAGCGGGAGCGCGACGAAGACGCGGGCGCGCCGAAGTCTGCATTTTATGATGTCCCCTACAGTCTCGCCACCAGCTGAACGTCAGCGGAGCCAAAGCACCCACTCGACACTTGCCAGCGACACCCGGATCCCCAATCCCCTTGTGCGCAGGAATTGTTTATCACGATATTAACCGATTGTGGTCGGAAGGGGGCGAGATTGTGGCAGGACACCGGTGTGGCTGCTACACACGACAGTACTCGTGTGACGCCGGAGGACGTTGGAGAGCCGGCATCTAAACAAAAAAGGCGAAGGAGCACGTCCGCCGGGATCAATCCCCCCGGCGCCGATCCGAGCGCGTCGATCAATCCGACGCGACCACCTGCGCCGTCACAACCGACAGCTTCTCGCGCTTGATCAGAACCGGCTTTTCGTAGGTCTTTCTCATGATTCCCTTAGCCCCGGGGCAAAATGGCCACGCCACAGATTGGCCAGCCCTGCGCCGCATTGTCAATCGGGCCAGACCGATCGTTGGAAGCTGTTGCCGTTCGGCAATATGTAACCAGTCGATCCTGGCGCGGTTGACAGGTCTTTACGCCCCGCACTAGAGCAGTGCGGTGCGAATGATGATCTCGTGCCTTGGCGCGCCAAGGGCAACGTCAGAGATCAACGAAAGCACCCAAGTGATTGAAAAATCACGATGGAGGGATGGCCGAGCGGTTTAAGGCACCGGTCTTGAAAACCGGCGTGGGCGCAAGTTCACCGTGGGTTCGAATCCCACTCCCTCCGCCATAATATAAATAGAAACAGGATGTTAGACGCGCCGAAAGCGGGACTTGCCATAGGGCCTCGCCCCGCAATTCGAATTTGATCCAGCCGCTTCCATTCCGTTAGCCGCCGCTGAATTAGTGCGACGCGTTAACCGTTCGTAGACCGCGCTGTCCTAATTTGAGACAGCGCGGTCAACTAACTACCCCTGGCTGCGCCGGCGGCTCCGGCAACCCAACCCCTACGGCCGGTCGGAGCCGCCACCCTCGCCTTATATACCAGCAATGGTTGAATCAACTGTTATCACACGTGCTTTCCAGTGCGCTTTCGTGATCGTTAGACTTTGATGGATCGGGAAGTCACAGATTTCCGGTTTCGATCTGGAACCTGGCCACAGGTGAGTTCGGCCATTGTCGACGGCTTGGAAATTCTGCTTCAAGACCAAGCCCCTGAAAGGATGAGGCCGCCCGCTTTTTGCATTAATTGCGCGACCGCTGCTGTGGTCGTAGATTCCCAGGTCAGGGACGGTGCAATCCCACGCACCGAGCGGGTACATGAGCCCTGCACCCGCCGTCGACTGCGGATGGACCAGCGGCGGCGGGAGCGGCGGCAACTGAAGGGGTCAGACTATGCAAGCCGTTTGTTACGCGCCCAGCGCATTCTGTGTCTTGTCGGTCCTGGTCAACATCGCCATCGCCTCAAATGTGCTGGGGCTGTTTGCCGCGACACGCCTTCTTGTGCTGAGGGTTCGCGTGCACTCGGTCGGACAGCTTCAACGGGCCTAGTCAGTCAGCTAAAATGCGGACGATCCTCGCCGGCCTGTGCCTGCTGGCCGTTCTTTCCAATGGCGCGCTGGTCGCCACGTCGAGCGGCATTCTCTATCAGCAGGAGAAAGCGGCTGACGGGGCAGTGTGTTCCTATTTCACCGGAACAGGAACGTTCACGACGCCGAGCTATGCCGTGACCGGATGCCCGCGATTCATCATCGTTGATCGTTAGGGACTGCCCCTCTGCCACTCGCCAGCAAATGGCCATCGCCGCCTGGCATGAACCGAGTCGGGCGCGAGGTAGGCCGCACCCGACTTTTGTTCCCCCTTTTAGTGCTTCCTTCGTTCATATGGATGTGTTCCGCCTGCATGAGCAGGCGCATACTATGTTGGAGCCGGTTGCCGCTTTCCTCGCAGCAACGTCGGTAAGGCCCGGCGCCCCTCTGTCACTGTCCCCCGACAAGAGCGCGCCGGGCTGCTGCGCTTCTGGCCATTAGCAGGGGAAAACGTTCCCGCGGGGTTTTGTTGCAGAGTCGCTAATATTACCTTCGTCTCAGCCGGCTTGCCCCCCAAACCCCAAGCCGGTTAGGCCCGGCGGTCAGTCGAATCCACCCCAACAGACTGTCGGGCCGCAGGCAGCGTGAGCGACGAGCTCCCGGCCGAGAGTGCGCCTTCCCATAAGGCCGCTGCCTGACGCCTGCGAATCATCAGGCAGGCTCAGCGGCCGATCGCGCTGTCTTTTATTAGCAGATGCTTGTTTTCATGCCGAAGCAGGATCATTATGCAAGCCGCGCGGGGATTGCAGGGGTAGAGCTCATGGAATTCGCGGTTTGCTACGACAACAGCGGGACCGTCCTTGCGTCTTCGATCTTCCTTTGCGCCACCGCGGTTTTCATAATCGCGGCTGCTTTCGCCGCTGGTCGGCTGATTGCAACGCGGGCTCGGGTTCCGCCTGCGGCGCTGACCGCCTGGTGAGGTCGCCAGTAGTCATGGCGACGGCGTGCGCGCCTCATGCCGGCAGTCTTCTGGGGAAGCTGGACTAAGCGTGATCTCAGACGAAAAGCGGACAGGCTAATCCGCGGCCGTCGTCGAAGGCTTCGGTGCGCCGTAGAACTGCACGCCAAGCCGCTCCTTGCGTCGCCAGCGCACCACCGTTTGATAGGTGACTGCATCGTCGGGCACGTGCAGCAGAAACCGCTCCGGCACGACGGCGTCGGAGGGAACGCGCAGTTCGGCACCCCGCTCATGCTGATTTCGCACGGAACAACCAATCGCCGGGTTGTCCGGACCCGCAACTATCGTGGCCTCCTTCAGGACAATCTCACGCGGATGAAGGCGGCGCTCTCTTCTGGGTTCGTCGGGTTCCATCGCGTGTCTTGCCTGATCCGGAATCACCCTCGCGGCAGGTGCGCCTTCATATTAGCCGGCGCTTTATTGGTCTGCCAGCCGCCCGAAGTTGAATGATACAGCAAGGACAATCGGCTGCGCTACCGGCAACGTCGCACGCTAGACCCGTGGTGCACGCAATTGGCGGCCGCCGGCTCCGGCCGACCGCCTGGATCGTTCACCTGATGGATATCGGCCGTTCAGCTTTCGAAATAGCGCGGCCGATCGAGGTCCGGGATGAGCCCGGGCTGCCTCGGCTGCCACCCCAGCAATTCCCTGGTCCGCGCGCTCGAGGCCGGCCAGTCCAGACCGAAGAAGTGGCCAACAAAACCAAAATGGCCGGCTGCCTCCTCGTGGGTCTTGGCTACCACAGGGACGCCGAGGCGCCGGCCGATGACATCGGCGATTTCCCGCGTCGACACACCCTCGTCGGCGACGGCACGGGCCGGTTAGGTACCGTCGACGGCGATGGCGCCAAGCGCATCGCAATCAGACCGACCCCGAGCAGGTCTCGACCTTGCCGAGGTTGAAATTGACGATGCCGCCGATGCCACCC